>WTJZ01000269.1 GCA_011524615.1 Akkermansiaceae bacterium
TATGACCTTCAGGTTATGAGCCTGACGAGCTACCTGACTGCTCCATCCCGCGATTTTTTGAAGGGAGAAGATTATTACCACCCCTACTCAAACATGACAAGCCCTTTTTTGATTTAATTTTCATTTAGTGCTAAACTGCCGTTTTAGCGCCCTCTAGATTCGCCCCTTTTCTATGGCTAGGAGAAGAGATCTTTCCCTAAAAAATACCAGTAGGTGGTTTGTGGATGTTCTCTTAAAGCATGCTTGGTTACTGCTGTTACCAGGCTGAGTGCGGTCACCCATAAGGCGCTCAAAATGAGGTCTAAAAGATTTTTGAGATTCTTATATAGAAGCCCCCCCCAGCCTACATACTGACATTAACAGTTCACTACAGAACTTTCCTAAAGATTCTAATCAATGAAGAAATCTACTCTACTACTCACCCTTCCCTGCCTCTTGCATGCGGCAGAGATCCATGTCAGCCCGCAAGGGAGTGATCAGGCTGATGGCTCTGCCAAGTCGCCACTCGCAACCCTGCAAGCGGCTAAGGATAAGGCACAATCCTATCTCGGCAAAGAGTCCGTCAACATCACCCTCCATGACGGTATCTATTACCTCGCCGACACCCTCACCTTTACGCCGAATGATTCAGGGACTCAGCAGTACCCTGTCATCTTTAAGGCCGCTAACGAGGGACAAGCGATCCTCAGCGGAGGCAGCAAGCTGGATCTCCAGTGGACAGAATATAAGGATGGCATCTACCAAGCGACCACTCCAGAGGGACTCGAGATCGATCAACTCTTCATCGATGGGACCTCACAGCGCATGGCGCGTTACCCGAACTATGACCCAGCACTGAAGACAAAGCCATACCAGGGGTATTCGGCAGATGCCTTTGCTAAGGAGCGTGCGTCAAAGTGGGCTGACCCAACAGGTGGTTACATCCACGCGATGCATGTCGCTGGCTGGGGTGGATACCACTACCAGATCACAGGCAAAGACGCAGAAGGAAATGTCACGTACGAAGGAGGATGGCAGAACAACCGTAAGATGGGGATGCACAAGGACCACCGCATGGTGGAAAACATCTTCGAAGAACTCGATGCTCCAGGTGAGTGGTTCCACAACCAAAAGACCAACACCCTCTACTATCAGCCTGCAGCAGGTGTGAATCTCCAGAGCGCGAGTGTCGAAGTCGTTCGTCTCGACAATTTGGTCGAATTCAAGGGAGCTCAGGATTCCCTCGTACAGAACATCACCTTTGATGGCATCACCGTACGCCATGCCGCACGCACCTTCATGGATAACAAGGAGCAACTCGTACGCTCTGACTGGACGATCAACCGTAGTGGAGCCTTCATGCTCACAGGAACACAGAACATCTCGATCCTAAACTCAGAGTTCGACCAAGTCGGTGGTAACGCGATCTTCGTCAACAACTACAACCGTGGAACAGTAGTGAAGGGATGTCACATCCACCACACTGGTGCGAGTGGCGTCTGCTTTGTCGGTGATCCAAACGCTCTCCGTGATCCCCTCTTCGAATACGGAGAGTCCAACGATCTCTCAAAAATCGACCTCACTAAGGGACCAAAAACGGAGAACTTCCCAATGGACTGTGAGGTCGCAGACTGCCTCATCACGAACATTGGTACCGTAGAGCGTCAACCTGCAGGGGTTCAGATCGCAATGTGTGCTAAGATCTCCGTACGTGACTGCTCGATCTATGATTGTGCTCGTGCTGGAATCAATATCGGTGACGGCGCCTTTGGGGGACACCTCATCGAGCGTGTTGACGTCTTCAACACCGTACTCGAGACGCATGACCACGGATCATTTAACTCATGGGGCCGTGACCGTTACTGGCGTAGAGACCACCTCACTACCGTACAAGAGGCGGTCGATAAGAACCCAGAACTCCCATTCCTCGACGCGATCCACACGACCACGATTCGCGACAGCCGTTGGCGCTGTGACCACGGATGGGACATCGACCTCGACGATGGCTCGACGAACTATGACATCTATAACAACCTCATGTTAGGTAAGGGACTCAAGCTCCGTGAGGGCTACCGTCGCCATGCATGGAATAACGTCAGCCCATTCGGCAGACTCCACCCACACGTATGGTTCCAGGGGAGTAAGGACCAAGTCTATAACAACATCTTCGCTCTGACACACGGCCCAGCACGTATGTTTGACCCATACGTGAGAGAGACTATGGTCGATAAGAACCTCTTCACTCACGACCAGTACGCGGTCAGCCGTGCGGCTGATCTCGGATGGGATAAGAATTCACTCACAGGTGATGCGATGTATGTCGATGCAGCGAATGGAGACTTCCGCGTCAAAGAGGGCTCTCTCGCGCTCAAGCTCGGATTCAAGAACTTCCCTATGGATCAGTTCGGGGTCAAGAAGCCATCACTCAAGTCGATTGCACGTACTCCTGAGATCCCAACCCTTCAGGCGGCTGTCGCGGGTGCTAAGCCAGCTCCACCAAAGCAACACCGCTGGATCGGCGCGGTCTTCCAAGAACTCCAAGGTGAGGAATTCTCCTCCTATGGTGTCTCGGCAGAAGCCCCAGGACTAGCAGTCGTACGAGTGGCACCAAACTCGGTAGCCGCAGAGATCGGCCTACAAGTAGGAGATGTCATGCTAGGACTCAATGGTGAGAACCTCTCTCGCACGCATAAGCTGCACTACTACGTGAATGACCTCCGTAGAAGCCGCGACGAAAAGGCAACGATCCAGTTCGTCCGCAACCAAAAAGCAGGAGAGTACACCGTCGCTCTCGCACTTCTGAATAAGAAGTAATCACTCTTTACATTATCTACACTC
>WTJZ01000301.1:0-2026 GCA_011524615.1 Akkermansiaceae bacterium
GCCACTATTGATACTCACTCCAAACAATCACCACATTCTTATCCTCACGGTAACGTAAGTGACGCAGATAGTAATCGAGTCCCTTCTCACGCTTTTCGTTCTCCAGCAAGGCCAATACAGAATCTCTAGGTAAGGCCACCATCTCTGCCTGGCGGTAATCTAGTACCTCGATCCAGTGCCACCCCAGCTTACTCTGTAATAATGAAGGTTCCTTAATCGCAGTAAGATCGATCCCCTCAGGCAAGCGATAGCTACTCATCCAGCCGATCTCACCCGCATTACTCTTCGCTCGCGCGTCTTCATTAATGCGGTCTGATAGAGCCTCGAAACTGATCTCACCACTGATCAATGGTTGCAGATCTGCCTGGAACTCATCCTTGACCAGATCAACATCTCGATCCCAGGTTGAACGGAAGATATGGCGTACTCTCCAGCGCTCTGGCAGAGTGACTTGTTGTGGGGTAATCTCCTCCTCTCTAGCTGTAGTGCTAATCTGTCTCGCGAGATATTGCTGCTGCTGGAGGTATGCATGAGACCTGAGGCGTAACTCACCCTCTAACATCCCTACACTCTGCTCGGCCTCTAAGCGCTCTGCGATACTAGAGAATTGTTGTATATCGTTCGCATACTCCTCAGAGATCTCCTCCTCGGGGATGGGAGGTAGTTCCATCTCATTATGATACGTCTTAGCCCTCACGAAGTGCTCCAAGATAAGCTCCTCCAGACAATGCTGGAAGACGAGCCTATACTCTTGTTCGGACATGTCCTCCTGAGACCTCCCACGACGGTAGAGATATGAGGCGAGGCGATATTCGACCTGTGAGATTAAGATCGGCTGCTGATACACCGTCGCGGCGATCCCAGCACCTCTTAGCTCTTCGACCGTCGCTCCTTGCTTAGCCATCACCCACTGGTGGAGTGGTCCCTGGACTACCTTGAGGTCTAGCAACAGGTATAAGACGATCACTCCATAGATAAGGAAGCGATAGACGAACCCCTTGGACATCACCAAATAAAGAGCGTACAAATGAGGACCACTACTCCGTAGCCAAGTCCTGAATATACGAGCGCCTTCCAGCGGCGATCATCCGCGGTCGCCCATTTAACAGCATCGCGGAAAAGGTATGGCATCCCTACACAATAAAGGCCTACCGTCAGAATAATGTAGGCAAAGAGCGGAATCAGAAAGCGCGTCGGCTCATCCTTAAACATCCCTCCTTGTAAGATCGGCCCTGCAACCATAAGCGCTAGCAGACCTAATCCGCGCACAAAGAGAAACTCGCGAACGTAGTAACACATCCCAAAGCAAAAAAGCGGAACGGCAATCCTCAACATCGGCTTCATCGAGTTAAACTCCGCTAAGTTCATCGACAAGTCACTCAGGAATGGAATCACAGAATTACGCTCTGGAGCGACCAGCAACCAGAACCAAGCCATCCCTATACACATGACGATCACTCCA
Source organism: Akkermansiaceae bacterium (assembly GCA_011524615.1). Taxonomy (GTDB): domain Bacteria; phylum Verrucomicrobiota; class Verrucomicrobiia; order Verrucomicrobiales; family Akkermansiaceae; genus WTJZ01. Next base: position 1,463 of record WTJZ01000301.1, read on the forward strand.
GCCTGGTGGTGTCGAGGTAACTTCTTCAACCACTCTTTACAGAAGTCTGGCTTCGCTAACATGAAGGCATGTGCGCCTATCAAGTAAATCGCCACGGGCCAACCTACTTGTACGAGAGTTAGCTTTTCATAAGGGTGTACTAAATCCATAGTTCTAATAGCGGGTTATAAGGATTCTCCGAATCGGTAAAGCCTAAAGCGGTGGTAATATGAGTTCATCCCCAGGACGGATATCCAATACGCCATTAATAAAGGTCTTCGGCAGTGCATCTGCGATCGCCTCTCTCCCCTCCACGGTGGTCACCTCTAGCTGCCCAATGATAGAGCCCTCTCGTCTAATAGCGAACGATACGCCCTCTTGAACCTGATCTACACTAATGACATTCACCGACGCAAAGCCATCCTCAGCGTAGAACTTATTCACCTTAGCCATCAACAGAGCTGACTCGATCATCTTCACCTTGCGGTCCATACGGCGCTTTAACGCGGGATCGATCTCCTCCTCTACTACTGGTGGATCGATCACCACAGGCTCAGCCACTTCAACGACTTGATTCGCCTTGAG
>WTJZ01000301.1:2126-11825 GCA_011524615.1 Akkermansiaceae bacterium
TCTCTTTCACTATCAAGGAGTGAAAACATCCCTCGCAGCAGTGATCATCTCACAACCAAAGGGGTAAAAAAATAACGCTAGATGATCACATCCAGCGTTATTCAGCAAAAAGGGTAGGATCGAGACTACGCGTGGTACTCTTGGATCGGCTTCACCGTGAGATCATTCTCCTGTAGCGAGCGGATCGCATGTACAGTAGCACGTGCAGACGCAAGGTTCGTACAGTGTGAGATCTTATTAGCAATCGCACCCGCACGGATCGCAACCTCGTCTTTCTTAGCCTCTGGACCAGATGGGGTATTGATGACGAAGGTGATATTACCATTCTTCATCTCATCGACCACGTTTGGACGCGCTTCTTCATAGAGCTTATAGATACGGTCGTTTGGTACACCTGCCTCTGTGAGCATCTTGTGCGTACCACCTGTCGCACAGATCTCAAATCCGAGGGAGTAGAGGTCACGAGCAATCTCGAGCGCCTCAGCCTTATCACGATCGTTCACAGAGAGGAAGACTCGTCCCATCGTTGGGAGTGGGTTAAATGCGGAGATCTGCGCCTTAGCGAAGGCCATGCCGAGATCTTCATCGATCCCCATCACCTCACCTGTAGACTTCATCTCAGGGCCAAGAACGATGTCGATACCAGGGAAGCGTGACCATGGGAATACCGCTTCTTTCACACAGTAGTGCTTAGGCTCTACCTCTTCGGTAAATCCGAGTTCCTTGAGCGTCTGACCAGCCATCACCTTAGCCGCAAGTTTAGCAAGAGGGATACCGATCGACTTAGAAACAAATGGTACCGTACGTGAAGCACGAGGATTCACCTCGATCACGTAGAGTTCTTCGTCCTTCACTGCGAACTGGATATTCATGAGACCGCGTACCTCTAGCGCTTTTGCGAGATCCTTAGCAGCAACTAGGATCTGATCCTTGATGTTCTGCGAGAGGTTCGGTGCAGGGATCACACAGGCTGAGTCACCAGAGTGAATACCAGCTTGCTCGATGTGCTCCATGATCGCACCTACTACAGAGGTCTCACCATCCGAGATACAGTCTACATCGACCTCAGTCGCTCCCTCTAGGAAGCGGTCAACGAGGATCGGACGGTCAGGCGTCACGTCAGCAGCCTCACGGATGTAGCGACGGAGCTCCTCATCTGTGTAGACGATCATCATACCACGACCACCAAGAACGAAGGATGGACGAACGAGTACAGGGAAGCCGATGCGGTCTGCGATTTCACTCGCCTCGTCTTCTGATACTGCCGTACCAGCCTCCGCTTGCTTCAGTCCGAGCTGGTCAAGGAGTGAGGAGAAGAACTTACGGTCCTCTGCGAGTTCGATCGACTTAGGAGAAGTTCCAAGAATAGGAACACCATTTTCCTCCAGAGCGGCCGCGAGGTTCAGAGGAGTTTGACCACCAAACTGAACGATCACTCCGTCAGGCTTCTCTTGGTCACAGATATTAAGAACATCCTCGAGCGTCAGAGGCTCGAAGTAGAGCTTATCTGACGTATCATAGTCAGTTGAAACCGTTTCTGGGTTAGAGTTGACCATCACGGTCTCGTACCCGAGTTCCTTAAGCGCGAATGATGCGTGCACACAACAGTAGTCGAACTCGATCCCTTGTCCGATACGGTTTGGTCCACCACCGAGAATCATGACCTTCTTCTTACCACTATCGACAGCTTCATTCTCATCGCCGTAGCTAGAGTAGTAATATGGCGTCGCCGCATCGAACTCAGCAGCACAGGTATCTACGAGACGATATGTAGGGAGCACTCCTGCTTCCTTACGCTCTGCTCTCACGGTCGCCTCATCTGTGCCCTTGGCACGTGCGATCTGACGGTCAGAGAAGCCTAAGCGCTTCGCCTGACGGATCGGTAGCTCAGCTAACTTCTGTCCCTCGAGAGCAATCTGTTGGAGCTGGTGGAGGAACCATACGTCGATCTTAGTCGCATCGAAGACTCTCTCAATCGACCACCCCTTAGTGAAGGCCGTCTGTAACCAGAAGATACGTTCCGCGTTTGGTACGAATAGCTTACGCTCGATCTCCTCATCAGTAGCATCTACAGCGTCTTTAGGGTCGAAGCCGAAGCCCCAACGGTTTGTCTCGAGAGAACGGAGAGCCTTTTGCATCGACTCCTTGAAGGTACGTCCGATGGACATTGCTTCACCAACTGACTTCATCTGAGTGGTCAATACAGGGTCAGCGGTTGGGAACTTCTCAAAGGTAAAGCGTGGCACCTTGGTCACAACATAGTCGATCGTTGGCTCAAAGCTCGCAGGTGTCTCACGGGTAATATCATTCGGGAGCTCGTCAAGCGTGTAACCTACTGCAAGCTTCGCCGCGATCTTAGCAATCGGGAAACCGGTCGCCTTTGACGCCAGTGCTGAGGAGCGCGATACACGAGGATTCATCTCGATCACGATGCATCGTCCCGTCTCAGGCTCTACTGAGAACTGAATGTTAGATCCACCTGTCTCGACGCCGATCTCACGGATAACTGCGAAGGAAGCATCACGCATGATCTGATACTCACGATCGGTCAGTGTCTGTGCAGGCGCAACAGTAATAGAGTCTCCTGTGTGTACCCCCATCGGGTCTAAGTTCTCGATAGAACAGATCACTACACAGTTATCCGCACGGTCACGCATGACCTCCATCTCATATTCCTTCCACCCGAGTAGAGACTCCTCAATGAGTACTTCTGTTGTCGGCGAGGCATCTAGGCCACGGTGGAGGATCTCCTCGAACTCATCCTTATTGTAGGCGATTCCGCCACCACGTCCACCAAGGGTGAATGCAGGACGCATAATGAGAGGGAAGGTTCCGATCTCTTCAGCGATCTGGCGACCTTCTTCCATGCTGTGTGCTGAACCAGACTTAGGCACATCGAGTCCGATACGGATCATCGCTTCCTTGAATCGGAGACGGTCTTCCCCCTTATCAATTGCATCTGCGTTGGCACCGATCATACGGACCTTATGCTTATCGAGGGTCCCAGCCTTGAAGAGGTCCATCGCGGCATTAAGCGCAGTCTGACCTCCAAGTGTTGGGAGAAGAGCATCTGGGCGCTCTTTAATAATAATCTTCTCGATCGCCTCAGAGGTAATCGGCTCAATGTAAGTCGCAGCAGCGAACTCTGGGTCCGTCATAATCGTCGCCGGATTAGAGTTCACGAGCACCACTTGGTACCCTTCTTCAGCTAATGCCTTACAGGCTTGAACTCCTGAGTAATCAAACTCACATCCTTGTCCAATTACGATCGGTCCTGCTCCGATCACGAGAATCTTCTGTATTGTTGTGTCCTTTGGCATTTGCGGAAAAGTGGCTAAACTTGTGAGGGTGTAAACCGACTTCCCCCTCTTTGTAAAGAATGTGTTTTTCTTTTCTTTGTCATGCCGTGTTCTTCACAATCATTTAGAATATTGTTAACTCATCCTAGCCGGATGCGCATGATAAGCATGTCTACTCTAGTAAGCGCACTTATACTTCTCATCTTACATACTCCTCTCCTGTACTCTAAGCCCTTAAAAGTGCACATCTTATCAGGCCAGTCAAATATGTCAGGCTATGGAGACTACAAAAGCGGGGCGTACCAGCCGAACCCCAAAGTGGACCAACAAATCCCTTACTTCTATCATGTTGACACGAAGTTCGGTAGCCGAGGGTCAGGTGGAAAGTCTGAGACTATTCAAACTCTAGACACCTATCGTATCAGAGAAAATGGACGTAATACTTACTCCGCCAATACTCCTCACAGCAACGGCAGGTGGGGCGTAGAACTAGCATTCGCTCGCACTCTGTCTACTGAATCCAAAGACAAACACGGCATCATCAAGATCGCAGAAGGAGGCACAGGGCTCGCTAATCGGTGGGATTCTCAACCAGCACCTGACGGATCAGATCGCTTCAGTGCATGCTGGAAGATGTGGGTCGAACAAACAACTAAGGCCCTCTCTCTACTAAAAAAGGAAGGGTACGAAGTCGACATTGCTAGTATCGTCTGGACTCAAGGAGAAAACGATACCAATAACAAGACAGCAGCCTTTGCATACGAAAAGAACTTTCTTAGACTCATCAATGCAATGTATAATCACCTTAACAGTTTGGGCTACCCCACCAATGAGACTGTATTCATCAATAACAGTTTCTCTCATTCTAAACTTGCAAGGATGATCGACCAACAAGAAGTGCGCAGGGCGCAAAAGGCCGTCATGAACGCCATCCCTAATGGCTTCTACCATGACAACTCTGAACTTAATGAGCCAAAACATTATCGAGACAAAGTCCACTACAATGGAGCATCACTGATCACTATGGGAGAGAATATGGCACTTGGTTACCTAGAGTATAAACAAAAGCAGGCTGAGTAATGAAAAATGATACATACTGACTGTCGTAAGACAGAATAGAGAACTTCGCTCAGGATGCGACTCATTGACCCAAATTAATCAAGTATATATCTACAAAAACACGAAAATCTAATCCCCTCACAATACAATAATTTCAAATATTGTTATCTCATCCTATCCCATCACGTATTATGAGCATGCCAAGTTTAGCACAAACGTTATTAATAGCCCTCTTAAGCACGGTCTTCATTCAAGCCAAACCTCTCAAAGTTCACATCCTTTCTGGCCAATCGAACATGTCAGGTTATGGGGACTACAAGGGCGACACCTACCAGCCAAATCCGGATCTAGACCAACAAGTTCCATATTACTATCATGTCGACACCAAGTTCGGCACTCGTAATTCTGGAGGCATATCAGAGACTCTCCAGACTCTCGACACCTACCGCATCCGTGAAAACGGGCGCAATACCTACACCGCTAATACGTCGAACAGTAATGGCAGATGGGGAGCTGAACTCTCATTCGCACGCACCCTAGCAAGCAAGACCTCTGACCAACATGGCATCATCAAAATTGCAGAAGGCGGAACAGGGCTCGCTCACCAATGGAACTCAGCTCCTGATAACCCTAACCGCGCTGGTCTTTGTTGGAAAATGTGGGTAGAGCACACAACGAAAGCCCTCACCCTCCTCAAAGAAGCAGGATACGAAATAGAAATCGCTAGTATCGTCTGGACCCAAGGAGAACGCGACACCAATAACAAAGCAGCAGCGTTCGCGTATGAAGCCAACTTTCACCAACTCGTCAAAGCCATGTTCTCACACCTCGACAGTTTAGGGTACCCTACAGAGAAGACAATCTTCATCAACAACAGCTTTTCTCACTCTCAGGTGGCAAGAATGACCGACCGCAAGGAAGTTCGCCGAGCACAAAGAGCGGTCATGCAAGCCATCCCTCATGGTATCTATCATGACAACTCCGCTCTCCGTGAGAAAAAGCACTATCGTGATAACGTGCACTACAACGGAGAGTCTCTCCTCACCATGGGCGAGAGCATGGCCAAAGCTTACCTAGAGTATATTAAGTAGCCACTCTAAGTATTAAGAGGTTTCCAGAGATTCTCTTAATGCTTATGAGCACCAGCGCAGCAGCCTGCACACTGCTCCGTGTACACAGAGGTTCCATCTGCATAAGTCTCATACTTCCAGATAGGAACTCGGTGCTTGATCTCATCGATCAAGTATTGACAGGCCTCGAATGCCTCCGCTCGATGGCTAGAGGCAACCATGGTCACCACTACACATTCCCCTATCGGGACATCCCCCACACGGTGTACGGCAGAGGCCTGAGTGATCGGAAACTTCTCCATCGCCTCTTGGAGGATCTTCTCCCCTTCAGGATGAGCCATAATCGGATGATGCTCATATGCGAGAGCCGTTACCTCCTTACCTTCATGATGATTACGCACGAGCCCCTCAAAGGCGACCACAGCTCCACAGGTGTCATCTGCAAATTCCTGACGCAACTTTGCATAATCAATCCTCTCTTCCGTAATCGTAAACATCATACATCGCGTCATATCGTGGCACAATAAATTCGTCTACTCTAAACACTGCCCATCCTGCTGAAACAGTCCCCCGTTAAAACCAAAACCCTCCTCATTGAAAAAATGAGGAGGGATTACTATGATGTGACTACACGATAAGCTGGCTTACAACTTCTTCCACTCGCATGAGCGCTGGGGCTCAAACTTCTTCTTCGCCCCCGGCCTCATGGCCCTTACTTTTGTTGATTCTACAACATGCTCCCCACTTTTCTCCACAAACTTCTTCAAGCGCTCTCCCTTATTACAAGGCATCTGTTGGTTGGTTAAGTCGATTTTCATAGGCAATTCAATCTGGTTAAAATAAACCACAAAAAAACAAATTAATCAACAAAATAAATCAAAAAGTTAAATAAAACTAACATCGCCTAGTATTTTAAAATCATTACCTAACCGCGCAGACCTTCTGCCCAACCCCTCATTAAGAGCGCCATGAGACTCTGCGCTACTCACTTAGATTCTCCACCTGTTCGGTAGGCTCCAGGTTTAGGTATTCTGCAGCTCTTCTTGCAATATTAGCAAAGATCGGAGCGGCCAGGGTTCCTCCATACCGTTTCACTTCCTTAGTTTTAGGAGCATCTACTACGATATAGCACACAAATGCGGGCTTCTCCGCAGGCATCATCCCGCCAAAGGAGCAATAGACCACATTATTTTTAACATCATATCCCCAACTCTTTTTACCAGTTTCAGGGTCAATCTTCTCGACCGTCTTATAAGATGTTCCCGTCTTCCCGGCGACATTATAGCCGAGTACTCTCGCATTCTTAGCGGATCCTTCTTCTGTCACACTCACCATCGCACGCCTAAGAGACCTGGCAACATCAGCCTCCAGCACTCTCCGCTCTTGCTCAGGACGATTCTCATCGATCACCTCTCCTTCATTAGAAATAATTGCCCTGACAACCGAGGGTCTCATCTTCACGCCATCGTTCGCTATCGCTGCATAAGCTAGGGCCATATGAAGAGGAGTAGTCGTAATCGCATAGCCAAAGGTAGAACTCGCAAAATCCTGTGGATAACGCCCCGGTAACCCTTTCGTCCTTACCTCCCCCTTCCAGCCGAGCCCCGTCGGAGTATTGAGCCCAAAGGCCTCCAAATACTCCCCATGCCTTCTACGACCAAGCTGCCTTCCGACCTTATAGGTCCCGATATTGTTAGACTTAGCGAGAATCTGAGCGACCGAAAGCTTATCCTTAGGGTAGCTGTCTTTCACCGTGACATGATCATCCTTATAGTACCCGTATTCACAATCGATCACCGTATTCGCAGTAACGAGCCGTTCATTCATGGCAGCCGCCATCGTGAGAACTTTGATCGTAGACCCTGGTTCTAGTGCAGTCTTTAGGATATAGTTACGACTCCCCTTAGCGACCCCTTCTCGGGTATTTAGGTTATAGTGTGGACGACTCACCATGGCCAAGATCTCACCAGTATCAGGTTGCACCATGACGGCACACCCTTGCTCTGCCTCTGCGTAGGCCAATCCCTTATCCAGCTCCTCCTCTACAATGGCCTGCAGTGTCGTATCGATCGTTAACTGCACATTCAGCCCCTGCTCCGGCAGTGCTAACTCCTCTTCGTCCGTGTAGATCGATAAGTTATTGGGAGTACTCTTACGCTTGTGGAAGCCATCCTTACCTGTCAGGCTCTCATTATACCGCGCCTCTACCCCAGTCTCACCTTGATACCCCTTTGTATAACCGATGAGATGAGTAGCGAGCCAGGGCATAGGGTAATAGCGCGTCAATCGCTTTTCAAAGTTGATCCCATAGACTCGGTTCTCCTTGAGTAGAGCCTGCAGACGATCGGACTCTACTAGTCCTAGATCTTTATACAGCCTGATATACTTCTTCTTAGGATGATGGAGTAGAGCCGAGAGTTCCGCCTTATCCAGCTGCAATGGCTGAGCTAAGAGAGACACGATATAGGCATAATGTTCTGTCACTAAGGTCGCCGGGAACTCATTATTCAATAACGAGAAGCGTTTATTAGAGAGTAATCGTCGACGCTCTTGATCAGAGGCCTGCCCCCACTCGGGAGTATCCTTTAACCTCTTATACGCCACGCCCCAAGAAATCAGGTTCTCATCCTCCAGATGGTACTTATCCGCATAGATATTCGTCAGCGGGATATTCATCACTAAAGGCTCCTCATTCCGGTCCACGATGAGCCCCCGGTTTGCGGGATACTGTATCGTCTTGTAATGCGATGTATGTTTCGCCCTTTCCGTTTGTTCCTTACGACTCAACCACTGAAGGTCGATCACTCGATAAGAGAGGATCGTCATCATCATCACTAGGATCCCTCCACAGACGAGAAAGCGGTCTTGTTTAATCAGATTCATTAGCGGTTTTCCTCCATTGGGGCTGACTCTATCTCATGAATATCGTCATGTTTAACAGGTATTAAGGTCGTGTGCCCCTTCCGTATCTGCTCCTTTAGGATAAAGCGGTTATAACTATTCTGTAACTCAGCCTGATGCTGATTAAGGATATTCTTCTGGCTCTCTGTGCGCGCCTTAGTCTTATCGATCTCTCGTTGAATGTATGTCTGTTGATTCTTCAGTATAGCGAAATACACCCCAACCCCAATCAATCCAATAAAGACTAAGGAGTACAGCCCTACAGTGCATATCTTATTCAACAAGACCTTCATAGCATACTAGATGCGCTCTGCAACTCGGAGCTTAGCGGTTCTCGCTCTCACATTCCTCTCACACTCCTCCGCGTCCGCCATCAATGGCTTACGAGTGATGGCCTTAAGACAATAATCAGGATTAGGACGTGGCTCAGGCCATTCCGGACGATCAATCGTCTCTGCTGCATGCTGCGCGATGAACCGTTTCACCAATCGATCCTCTAAGCTATGAAACGAAATCAAGGCCATACGACCACCTGGATTCAGTAAATCTAATGACTTCCTCATCAAGGTCTTAATCTCTCCTAACTCGTCATTCACCTCGACTCTCAGCGCCTGGAACACCCTAGTCGCTGGATGTATCTTCTCTCTCTTACCGATAATCTTGAGTATAAAGTCCGCCAACTCTAGCGTCGTGGCAAAGGACTTTTCTCCTCGGTCCTGCACAATGCAACGGGCAATCTTACTCGCAAACTTCTCCTCCCCATATTCTCGGAAGATGCGCTTCAACTCAGATTCGGAATACTCTTCCACCACATCCTGAGCCGTCATCGTCTGAGTCTGATTCATCCTCATATCCAATGGACCATTCCTCATAAAGGAAAACCCTCTCTCCGCCTCATCCAACTGATGGGATGACACCCCAAAGTCAGCCAAAATCCCATCCACCTTTTCGATTCCTTGAGAGGCTAAGGCCTCATCAATATCTGAGAAGTTAGAATGTATATTACGATAGGCCTCTCCATATTTAGCGAGACGCTTAGACGTCTCCTGCAAGGCATCTAGATCCCTATCCAGAGCGATCACCTGATAGCCTGCCTTCAGTAGTAACTCTGAGTGCCCTCCTCCTCCCGCAGTAGCATCTACGATCAAGCCATTCCGCCCAGTGCGAAAGGCCTCCAACGTCTGCTGTGGCAACACTGGAATATGGTAGTCTGAGCCTCCATAATCGGAGGAAGGTGATTGTGAGCTCATAATTTCTGATTCACTACTCTCATAGACTCTCTCTATCTGTCAATCCATTGCCTCCTAACACCTATTTTCATCACAACTCCTCCCGAAAACCACTAAAAATATAAAACTCAAGAAAAATAG
>WTJZ01000301.1:11925-26497 GCA_011524615.1 Akkermansiaceae bacterium
CCAACTGAACCAGTCGTTTTCAGTGACTTAGAATTTTATGGAAGGCTGAATCAAGATGACAGCGGTATTGTTTTCACAGCTTTTGTTCCTGAGCCGACATCTATTTCTTTGTCTCTCCTTGGAGCCTCATCACTCCTATTGAGAAGAAGACGCTTTTAAGTCTATAAAGTATAATTAATCTGATTCCGATGAGCCTTAGCTAACAGCTAAGGCTTATTTTTTGTAAGACGTTACAGCCAGTAGCCGCTCAATGAAATCATCTTCACGTAATGATGATGCTTCAATATACGCTATAACAGACGTTCTTGGCAACTGAGATACTCCTCCAAAATAGTCAATAAATGAGCTCTTCGATACGAAGAATCTCCAAGACCAGGCAGCTTCTCACACTTAAAAACACGTACTCTTCAAGCCATCTCTCTAAATAAAAACAAATAATCGAAACAATAAATAGATTAAATATTCAGAGACAGAATGGACACGATAAAGAAAATCGCTTGCTATTGTGTCATTTGATTGTTATTCGCTAGATAAATGAAAATTTCAATTATCGGAACAGGATATGTAGGCCTTACTACAGGGACATGCTTCGCTGAAGTAGGTCACGAAGTAACATGTGTAGATAATAACCCAGAGAAGGTACAGACCCTCCTCGATGGTAAGATCCCTATCTACGAGCCAGGTCTAGAAGATCTCGTTAAAAAGAACGTGGCTGCAGGTCGCCTTAAGTTCACCACGTCAACAGAAGAAGGTGTGGAGAATGGAGACGTTGTATTCATCGCAGTACCTACGCCTCCTCAGCCAGATGGTTCTGTGGATCTCTCATTCATCGAAAAGGTAGCGCGTGAGATCGCTGTATGCCTTACACCTCAATCAGGGTACAAGGTGATCGTAGACAAGTCGACTGTACCGGTGAAGACTGGGGAGAAAGTCGCTGAAACCGTTAAGCGTTATGCTAAGCCAGGTTGTGAGTTCGGCGTCGTCTCTAACCCTGAGTTCCTCCGTGAAGGATCGGCGGTAGATGACCTCCTCAACCCTGATCGTATCGTCTTCGGGTCAAATGATGAGCGTGCGACACAACTCATGCAAAAGATCTACGAGCCATTTGTCGCTCCAGTTCTCGTCACTGATGTAGAATCAGCGGAACTCATCAAGCACGCAGCGAACTCATTCCTCGCCCTCAAGATCTCCTACATCAACGCAGTAGGACGTATCTGTGAAAAGTCAGGTGCAGATATCGAGAAGGTAGCGGAAGGAATCGGTATGGACGACCGTATCGGTCGTAAGTTCCTCAATGCAGGTCTCGGATACGGTGGTTCATGTTTCCCTAAAGACATCAAGGCCTTCATCGCTATCTCAGAGTCTCTCGGATACCCATTCGACCTCCTCAAGCAAGTTGAGCAGATCAATGATGATCAGCGTACTCTCTTCCTCAGCAAGATCCGCGAAAAGCTCTGGGTCCTCCAAGACAAGAAGATTGCCGTACTCGGTCTCGCATTCAAACAGAATACAGACGATGTTCGTGAATCCGTGGCGATCAAGCTCATCCACGAGATGCTCGCAGAAGGAGCTCAAGTAACCGCATACGACCCTGAGGCTACAGAGACCGCGAAGAAATTCGGAAACCTCGATGGCAAGATCACCTTCGCAGAAGATGTCTACAGCTGTGTCGAAGGAGCAGAAGCTCTCGTCATTGCTACGGAGTGGCCTGAGTTTGCTCACGCTGACCTCGCAAAGGTACGTGAACTCATGAGCGCTAACCTCATCTTTGATGGTCGTAACCTCATCGATCCTGTAGCTGCTGCGAACCAAGGGTTCGAGTACCACTCTATCGGTCGTCCTGTAACAGGCGCATAACACCCTTCTACCATGCCCAAGCAGGATAAGAACGTTAGACGCGCAGCTGTTTCTGCTCTCAGGGCATGGTCAAAAGGCCATGAGTATGCTGAGTCATTAATAGAGAAGCATGCGGTCAAGAACGAGCTCTCGTCTCAAGATCGAGCGCTCTTACAGGCCATCATCATGGCCGTACTGCGCCACCGTAATCTCATCGACCTCTGGATCGGCAAGATTCGCTCTGGCAAGCTAGATCATGAGACTCGGGATGTTCTTCGTGTAGGATTGGCTCAGCTCATGATCCTTCGTATTCCAGATCATGCCGCAGTCTATGAGACGGTTAACTGTGGGCGCACTCCTGCCCGAGGCCTGATCAACGCAGTCCTGCGCAAGACTCTGCTACTCAGAAAGAGATTCCTAGAAGATCTAGAGAATGATCCTCTCCCCATCCAGTACAGTCACCCAGAATGGCTTTGGAAAAGATGGCGCAAGCAATTCGGCCTCAATAACACAGTCAAGCTCGCAGAATGGAATAACCAACCTGCTGACAACTTTGTCCGAGTCAACCCGCTCAAGGCAGGACGACTAGACCTCGAGGCCTTAGGGCTAGAGGAAACCAATGACTCCCGCTTCTACAAGGTGACAGAGACCCTCCCAATGGAGCTTATCAAGAACGGTGAACTCTATGTGCAAGATCTCGCTACCGCTCACGCAGTAGACATGCTCGCAGCACAATCAGGTGAAACGATCCTAGACGCATGCGCCGCTCCTGGAGGCAAGGCTGGCTTCATTGCTAGTCAAATGGAGAACGATGGAACCATCGTCTGTACGGATTCTAATGAGAAGCGTCTCCCACGCCTTTCAGGAAACCTGCACCGATTAGGAGTCTCAATCGCCGAGGTCAAGGCGCACGACTGGACACGTCCAGCACCTGCTGCATGGCACGGTACCTTCGACGCGATCCTCGCGGATGTACCATGCTCTAATACTGGTGTCATCAGGAGGCGTGTGGATGTCAAGTGGCGTCTCAAACACGATCAATTCGCCCAGCTAGAAGACCTCCAACTCCGCATCATCGAGAACCTCATTCCATGTCTCAAGCCGGGAGGAAGACTCGTCTACTCGACTTGCTCAATCGACCCCGAGGAGAATGAAGGCGTCGTCTCCAAGATACTGGGGAAACATCATCAACTCTCACTACGTGAGCAAAAGGCAATCACTCCCTTTGAACACAATACTGATGGCGCCTTCGCAGCTGTCATGGTAAAGGCCTAATCAAAACAAGAGGAGCGCACTGCTCCTCTTCTGCTAATAAGGGGCTGCCTGAAGTAGACAGGCAAGGTTTCCATTTGCTTAATTCGAGTAATTTTGTTTACTTGTCCATCTCTATGAGACTATTGCCCCTACTGCTTCCTTTTCTTCTCATTATCATCTCATCCTGTAGTCCTCTGGCGCCAGTCTCCGAGCCGCCCCAGACCATGCAGTTGAGCCCTGCGCAACGCAATAAGATCGGCTTACAGATCTGGAAGAATGAATGTAGTGGTACGACCTCTGGACTGACCACATGGAACGATGGCGAAGAGTTCCCCTCTCTTGGGATAGGCCACTTCATTTGGTACCCTGCACAATTCCAAGGGCCATACACTGAATCCTTCCCCCAATTTGTCCAATACGCTCAGTCTCGCGGCTACTCACCGCCACAGATTGCGCTCTTGGCAGATTGCCCTTGGCGTACCCAGTCTCAGTTCCAAGCAGACTTCCATTCCCCTGCCCTAACGGAACTCCGCACATGGCTCGCTAACCATGTCACTCTCCAAGCGGACTTCATTATTAGTAAATCCCTCGCCTCTCTTCAGACAATTCTCGCTCACACCCCTGTGGCAGATAGAGAACGGGTCCTGGCCAACTACCAAAAGGTAGCCACGACCACGAATGGGCAATACGCGCTCATCGATTATGTCAACTTCAAGGGAGAAGGGACAAACCCAAAAGAGCGCTATCATGGATACGGGTGGGGTCTCTTACACGTCCTCTCCGATATGAATGAGACAAGTGGAGGCTCCCACTCCGCTATAGAATTCGCTGCAGCAGCGAAACGTATGCTCGCTAGAAGAATCGCCCACTCAGATCCTGCCCGCGGAGAAGAACGCTGGCGAGCAGGCTGGTTTAACCGTTGCGATACATATGCCACCCCATTCTAATGCCTTATGAATATCCCTCTTCTTACCATCGCACTCTGTCTCTCCGCATCCGCACTGTCTGTCACTCAGAAATCATCAGGCAAGTCTATTGAGATCACTCCTCTCAGTCTTAAGGATGACAAGGTAACCTTTTCCGTACAAGGGGGCAATGAGTACACCGTCCCACTCAACTCCCTCACTGAGGAAAGTAGAAGTGCTATTAGAGAATACTTCGATTCCGCCCAAGAGCGAGAGTCTCAAAAGTATCAAAGTACCTACTCGGCAGTGAATGAAGTGGCTGGACAACCTCTCTTTGATAAACGCTCTCTCTGGCAAGAAACGGGCAGTTCCATCGCTAATCGGCTAGGGTGGAGACGCGAAAGCCTCAAGGACTCCACCAGTAGTTACCGACTCTATACAGATAAGGAGTACCTCTTTCTCGGCACACGCCCGTACTGTGTCACCCTCTACGGGGGACCAAACGATCAACCAGAGCGCTTCTCTCTCGTCTACGCGAATAAGGGAGACTTCGGCAGTACCGTCGGAATGGGGCCAGCCCACTTTCAACAGCTCTACCCTAAGAAGAAGTTACCTCAGGATCTGAATGACGCCATTTCTCTCGATGCTGAGATCATCGAGGAAGCACTCACCAGCGCGCTCGGCACACCTATCAAACAGTATTATGGAGAAAAGGAGGAGAAACGACGCGTTCTCCGCTGGGATGCCGCCGACCACTCCTTTCTCCTCTCTGAGCAGGAAGACGAATTTGTCCACCTCCTCATCGTCCCGACCTCGGACGCTGACGCCGAGGGGAAAGTCGAACGAATCCGAGACGTAGACCTAAAGGCCATCCAACTACAGAATGTACGCAAGGAAGACAATGGAGACGTCTGGATCGATAATATCCCAATGGTAGACCAAGGCCCCAAAGGATATTGTGCTCCTGCGACCTTTGAACGCGCCATGAGATACATGAGCGTCCCTGCTGATATGTACCTCCTCGCCACTGCTGCTACCACGCAGAAAGGCACTAATACAGTGAAACTGGCGGATGATTGTAAGCGCATTGTCAGGAGTAAGGCTCGACGCATCAAAGAACTAGAGCTGACTGAAGACCTCAAACTCTCTACCGTTAGACGATTTATCGACAAGGGTGTCCCCATCCTCTGGCAAATGCGTAGTCTCGAGAGGTATAACCACATCGCTAATCAACGTACTAAAGCCAGAAAAGACGTCCAAGACTGGGAAAAGTGGGCCAAAGAAATCTCAGAAGAAGCTGAGCTCGTTGAAGACTCTCTCAAGGCGAGAGACAACTTCCATATCTGTATGATCATCGGATACAATGAGAGTACTAATGAACTGGCGGTCAGTGACTCATGGGGTCCCTATTATGAATTACGTTGGGTCAGCCTGGAGATCGCTCAGGCCGTGACCAACTATGGCGGCTTTGCAATCGACTTTTAGCTGCCCCCCCTTCACGGTATAAGACAGAGCCTTAGCGCTAGGTAATATTACTCTACTCGCTCTATCGTTAGGAGCCAATTCATCGTATAGACTGGAGGAAGCTGGTCAGGGTGCGTAATCTTATACAGATCGGCGGTAATGTTCTGTGCCACTACTGCCTCAGTCGCACCGGACTTAAAATCTAGGATATTAGTCAACTCACTATCATCCTTAGAGAGGTTTCCCATTTGACCAGAGATCTCGACTAAACGGGGCTCTACACTCACCCCGAAGCGGGACTCCGGAGCATAGAGAGAGAGTGGCGGATAATATGGCGTCGGCACCGTCGAGCCGGCTGGTGGAGTCGTCGCAATGAAGTTCAAGTCATCCGCGATATACAGGGTCGTATGTGTGACCAGTGAGAACCCTCTCTCATACACACTGAGATCCTCCCCCTCTAGCAGTACGACCCCCATATCGGTAGTTGTCGTCGGAAAGACTGGCTCCTGCACATTCACTCCTTTTCGGTAATCCATTTGCACTAGGAGAGAGTTATTTACGGTGGCGTCATCTGCGCCAAGAGAGTCTAAGAACGGCTGTATTCGTTCTAGGTACACCGCCAGCGTATTCTTCCCCACATCGGTACTATAGGGGTGAAAGGGAAACTCCCCACCATCTGCACTACTAGACGACGGCCAGTTCACCCCTGTCTCATATTGACGGGTCTCACGTACTCCATTCCGGTAATACGAGAAGTCTATCGCCACTGGAGTCTGATTATCAGGTGAGATCGTCTCCGTCACGACCACTCTCATTGCACACTGACTCGCCCCGTGAGAATAATCGTCCCAAGTCGTCTCCGAGAGTACATCACTGTAGCTCTCAGCCTTATAGAGATCATAGAAGTCGAGCCCCCTATTGATCGATACGAGCGCTACTCGACCAGAATCCTGTCCCGCACTGACAGGTACTCCCGTCCCATTCTCCGCGAGATAGATCTCTCGAGCCCCCTGTGCTTGGAAGAGAGTCGTATAGTTCTCCTCCTCCGCCAGAGACACGCCATCAATCTGTCCGCGATAATTGAAGAGATCATTATCCTGCTGACTCGCTACTCGGTCAAACTGCTGTTGCCCCTCCATATACACCTTCTTCGCATAGACACTCCCCTCGATATCGACATTGACCCAATCCGCTCCATCCAGATGCGTCCCCAGCGCCGTAAAGTTAGCAGTATTAATCGGTAACTGCATCGGTAACTCATAGAGAGATAAGACATACGTCTGGAACTCCGCATCCGCACTATAATCACCAGAGAAGTTAATCCTAAACGCCCACCAATTACGCTTCCCTATGATCTCACTACCAGACTCGACATAGTTGAAGAGTAAGTCCGGGTATGGAAACAGATTCATCTCAGGATAGAGATCTGTAGGGAGCGAGACATATCCTTCGCTAGCCGATCCCCATTGCTTACTCTTACTGATCACAGGGTAGCGTGAATCTACTTGAGTCCGAGAGGAACTCCCTAGATAGCTGAGCGGTGGAGGAAACTTACCCGTCAGCTCTCGATTCACTCCTGGAGAGAGGAAGTAATAGCTATTCATATCCTCAGCCACTGGCTTGATATACTTACTAAACTCGGTGGCATATGAGTTGATCACGAGGTCACTAGGATTCGCAACAATCCCCGTTACCCCCATCTGTTCCATCATCTCGACATCGAGCATCCCATACACATTAGCCCTCTCGAGTGCCTCACGAAAGATACTATGCCACTGCAGCTCCTCATTTGCCCAAGAATCAGACTGCATCGTTTGAATTGCCTTCTCCGGTACGATCGCTATCAACGCGTCCAAGAAGGCATCCTCCCGCTGTCGAGAATCTTGCCTCACACTCGACTCCGTGACCCCAGACTGTCCTGACACGGCTCGTTCAAAGAGAGCGTTCATAAAGGCGAGCGATACAATAGCGATCAATACCACTACGCCGATCGTGGTATACCCCGCATTCTGAGATCTTTTCGCTAAAGTAATCATAGTTTAAAGGAGCCTGAGTAAGTAATTAATTCTTGGTTCGGACCTTCTAACCGCATTTGTAAGATCCCGTTCGTAAACTGGAAGACCGCGTCATGCAGCACCCTAGAGATCACCCACCTCTGCTGTAGAGTCACAGGATCATGATAGGACAGCGTCCCTAACACCGGATCCATGATCACGAGTCCCGTCACCTCTACCTGACTCTCGGAGATCGAGAGTAGGCTCAAACAGCGCGCCCCACTTAAGACCTGTTGAGCCCCAGTACTGTAGGCCAGTAAATCCTCATGCAGAACATATCGGTCAGCCTCTGCGATAATCTTAGCCATAATCGTCCCCACCATCGGCGCCTCGGAGGTGAGGAAGTGCTGATCCTGCATCTTGCGGTAAAAGGACAAGTTCTGGTTCAGCAGTGCCAGACTCGCACTGGCTATCGTCAGACTCACGATCAGCACCACGGTCATCTCGAGCAGAGTGAACCCTGCACGCTTTCCAATATGCTGTTTCTTATTCATCATTTTATCGTGTCCTGATCACTTGGCGACTCTTCACATACGCCTTTCCATTCACTTGGTACTCTAGGACTGCCTGTAGTCGCCAAGACTCTAGCCCCGTCAGCTCCGAACTCGTCGCCAGTAACATGCGGGTGCGACTCACCACCCCTGAGACCTCTCCCCCTCCCGGTCTATTTCCCAGGGAGACTTCTTCTCTCGCGATCTCGGGATAGAGTGGATAGGGTGTGGTCTCTAGCTCCAACTGATCAAAGGGGATACGCCGAGCATAGGCCACCTCGTACGTCATCGTCGCATCGCTCATCGTCTGCATGATCGACCAATTATCCACTTGGAGCACATTGAAGGAGAACTTCAATAGCACCGAACTCAGCGCCACCAATATACCCATCGCGATCGTGGTCTCTATCAACATAGAGCCACGATTACATCTAGCATATGGGGCATTAATTCTCATTCCTTTACTTCTCCGACGTCGTCATACTGCCCCTCACAGAGACCTCTTGGTCGACCTCGAAGGTCACCGCAGCTAATCTCTCTGGCTGACCATTATTAAATGGAGTCACCGTCACCACCTCCACTGTGTAGATCCCATCTTCTTCAATGATACTATCCCAGTCCTGAAGTAAGATAGACTGATTCTGTGGCACGATCGTATCATAATCTCGCACGGAGGCTGTCACGACCGTTAGTTCTAGCGCACTGTTGTCCGCCTCGAGATCGTACTCGTCACCTTCATAGATCTGAGCGTAAGTCAGGCTATTCGGATACAGGTCGATAAACTCTAGTTGTAAGTCAGGCAGCGCGTGGATATATCGCTCACCTTCCTCTACCCCTCCGATCGTTGCCTCTGCTACTGGCCAAATCTTAATCGTCTTGGAATCTAAGATCGAGCGAATGATCTCATTCCGCTGACATCGATCCGCTGGAATAGGCTCGGAATAAATCGCAAACGTCTCCTCCCCTGTCGCCTTCGTGTAGTTACTCGGCAAGATACTGTTGTATACCGTGATCGACGTCTCCCCCTCTGACATTGTGTAGCTCTCGATCTCATAAGGCCTCCTGATATTCGATTGTTCGATTCGGTACGTCCCTTCTGGGTAATTCTCACCATAACGTACGAAGAGGCCGGTCATATTCGTATCATCCTCTGGAGCGTCTGCATACGGATACGTCAGGTTCTTCTGTAGGGAGAGCGTTACTGTGTACGGAATATCAGCGCGAGTTCGTAGATCTTCACTGGGATCTGCAGAACTGATCGAGACCGTGGCCTCTGGCATGTAGGTTCCTACGATCTTAGTGTCTAAGTGATAGTAGTACGTATCACGGCACCCACCTCCACGCCCGAATAAATCAAAGCACGACCCAGGACTCGGCACTGTCATCGGAGAGTTCACCGTACCCTCATCTCTATTAAGATAGAGGTAATAAAAGATCCCTGTACTGTAGTTGTACTGACGTAATAAGTGTGAGCCCGAACACTCCATCAGGAGCAAGGCGAGGAGAAGGTATTTCATAGTGCTATTCTTGTTGCGGCAGGAGGTAGGCTGCCTTGCATGTTACTGGGTTCGATTTATACACAGAGACGAGTATCCGCTGGAGCGAGCGACCGAGCGCTATCGCCTCCTCTGAGAACCCCTCTTCATCATGTATTTGCTCAGGACTCACCTCTACCGTCTCGAAGAGTCCTTGATACTTTTGGTAAAACTCTGGCCAATCTAGGAACTCCGTCCCTTCCACCTTCCCGAGCTGCACCTCTTGATTCAGATAGCTGGGGAAGTACAAGATCGACCCCTGAGGGAGGATCGTGTGATGCTGCTGTACCCTCACTAAGATCGCATCATCATAGATCGATTTCAGAAGCTTGAAGTCTCGCCCCTCTGACGAAGCGGGAGAGAGGACCCTGGCGAACCCTCCTGACGAGGCTTCCATTCGCTCCTTGAGCTCTTGATCAGAGACCCTTCTCGTTCCCGCAGGTTGTACCACCTTAGGGTTTCCCTGCGCATCTAGCCGAGCAGAGGGCTTCACCCTGATCATCTGCTGTTGCGCATGTACAACCGTCATCATACAGATTAGCATTCTTCCCCACATCATAATGTATCTGGTTCTGCTAGACCTTCAGTCCAGTTACTCGGGTCCCACTTGTAGACTTCATAATACTCATCTTCATCATCATTAGCCATATTCACCTCATAACCGATCTCCGCATACGTCCCCTCTAATACATAGTTAGCGGCGGACAACTTACCAGTCGGTCGCGGAGCCTCCTTCACCACCGCTCCAAAGGCGACCATATACCCATCTGGATCCTTCGTATTCCCATTAAAGTAGAACCCTAAGTTCACCTCTCGATCCATCGAGCGGTACACACTCGAGCTAAACACTTGATCCCCAGTCGTATCCTGTACCCGGTTCGACTGAAAGTTCATCTTCCTAGGATAACGGTAGGAATTCAGGGTCAATGCAGCATGTACCCATCCATACACAATGGAGCCTCCAGAGTCACTACAGTGCTTTCTCGAGTTTCTCCCAGAGGTGTAGCTCTGGATCTCTCGCATATATCCATTGGAGTCCACATAAGTATTCGCCACCTGATCCGCATCAGTGCGTCCATAATACCCATGAATCTCGTACGTGTAATAGTAGCCAAGATCAAAGGTCTTAAAGTCAGGAGCTTCGTAAATATAATACTGACCCACCTCTAGACCTGGCCCCCCTAACCAAATCTGTGCATGTAACATCCCCCCCGTACAAAATCCGAATATTAGTGAAATAATCCGAGCACTCATAACTA
The DNA here is from genome assembly GCA_011524615.1 of Akkermansiaceae bacterium. Lineage (GTDB taxonomy): Bacteria > Verrucomicrobiota > Verrucomicrobiia > Verrucomicrobiales > Akkermansiaceae > WTJZ01. Next base: position 22,724 of record WTJZ01000301.1, read on the forward strand.
AACATCTTACACAAAAACAAAGAAAACACAATAAAAACAAACTTTGGTTGTGTTAAACAACTCAGCAAACCTAGAGCACTGACCGACTAAACTACTTTCAAAATATCAAAAAACTCCTCTATAGAACATCACACATCCCCCTAAATCAACTACTCAACCCTCTCCCTCCATGCTCAATTCGTGAGCTAGATCAGCCAAAGGCCACAATCAAAACTGTTTCATCTTCACTAATCCCCCTGACAACGCATTACGTGTAAAGAAAATGACGAAAACTTTATGTGAGCCTCATAACGTGTAAAGAAAACGCGATTTCTTTTACACGTTCTCCCCCTCATGTAAAATATTTGCCCTTTTCTTTACACGTTCTCCACTACAGCGCCAATGAGGCTCTCTAAAAGCCTTATAACGACAAGAGCTCAAAGAGCGGTTGATTGACATAAAAAACCGTCTTTCCGACCTTTTGACGTCTTAAAAATCCTCCTTCTGCTAACTGCTCAAGATACTTCGAAGCTGTTGGGCGAGAAACTGAAAGATCCTTCACTAAAAAGTCAATTTTCGTGTAAGGGTAACGAAAAAGGTTATTCAGTAAATCCTGACTATAGAATTTATATTCCCCTCGAATACGTTGCTTATAGTCAGACATCAGAGTTCGTAACTGTTTAATCAGCTCCTTCTCATGAATTGCCGTTTGGGTGATTCCTTCTAGTATATAGAGACACCACGCCTCCCATGCCCCTTCTTCCCTAACCGCTTGTAGGAGTCGATAATAATCCTCTTTGGTCTGATTAATGTAACGGCTTAGATACAAAATAGGGAGATTCAATAAACCATCACGAATGAGCATTAAGATATTGAGTATTCTCCCGGTACGCCCATTCCCATCATAGAAGGGGTGAATACTCTCGAACTGGTGATGAACAATTGCCATCTTGATTAAAGGGTCTAAATCTTCATCCTCACTATGGATGTACTCTACTAAATTATTCATCAACCGCTCCACCTCTAGCTTCCCTTGAGGTGGGGTATAAATAATATCCCCGGTAGATTCACTCTTTAATACTGTACCAGGTACAGCCCTCAATCCTGCTCGATTATGCTCAATACAGCGCTGAACATTCAGAATCGTATCCAACCTAATTAACCCTGTATCCCTGACTGCTTCCCAACCAGCAGTCAGCCCTTCCGCATACGTTTGAACCTCCTTCGCCGCTACCGAGAGAACCTCATCCCCTTGAGCAAGGTAGATATCACTGTGTGTCGTGATAATATTTTCGATCTCTGAACTATCCTTAGCTTCTTGTAGCGCCAGGGTCTGCATCAGCAATTGCGGATTAGGTAACGTCTCACAAATCCCCTTCAGCTCCGCTAAATTACGATGAGCGACGCTTAGCGCCTTCCATATCGCTTTAGTCTCAACGAGAGTGTCCAAAGGTAACAACTTCATAACGTGTAAAGATAATGGAGAAAACTTTACACCAAACCAACAACGTGTAAAGAAAACGCGATTTCTTTTACACGTTCTCCCCCTCATGTAAAATATTTGCCCTTTTCTTTACACGTTCTCGCGTCACAGCAGCATCAGGATCCTCTGAGTCTGTCAATCTACTCAAGCCAGTGGCCGCACTGATCGGTCAAAAAATCGCACATTTGCCGTGTCATCGTGGCTACAGAGGGCTACAGCGTTCTTATGCTCCGTCTACTTTTACTCACCATAACTCTAGTACAGGCTCATCCTGGTCATGCCTGGGATCCTGATGGTCCACTGGAGATCACCGTGAGTCATCCTGCCTTTGCAGAGCAAGATGGGGTTCTCTTACTGGGGTCTAAGCCCTTTACGGGCGTCACCCTCGGAGAGTTCGAGGTCTCTCACCCTCTCCTAGTCGCATCAGATATCCCCAATAGCATTCTCATCAGCCGCATCTGCTATCAAGACGGGCTCAAGCATGGCACCTCATATCATTGGCACCCCAATGGATTTATGAAGGCCGCCTTCCACTACACGAAGGGGATACTCAGTGGCATTCAGCAGGAATGGCACGCTAATGGACGCCCTAAGTCGAAGATGGACTACATCATGGGCACCCCATATGGACTCGAACAACACTGGGATGAGGACGGCCAAGTCGTTAAAGAAGTGATCCATGACCCTATTCCGGAGGAATAATGCCCCTGAACCGCTAGAATCATCACTTCCGTAAACTTTAGTCTATCATCCCGCGGTATCTGTGCGTAAGGAATATTCTATGACGCATTCTGAAGTACGTGACGCACTCAATGAGTATGAAGTAATCCCCTCTAAGAAGTTAGGGCAGAACTTCCTCTGTGATCAAAACGTAGCGAAGTGGATCGTTGACCAGCTCGATATCCAACCAGAAGACACGGTCGTAGAAGTAGGGCCAGGTACAGGTGCGCTCACCGAATTTGTCGTTCCACAAGCCAAGAAGGTCATCCTCGTGGAATTTGATGCCCGCCTCGCAGACCGGCTCAAGACCATCTTTGCTCAGACAGATCATGTCACCGTGCACCACATCGATGCCGTCCGCTTCGACGTGCGTCAGCTCCTCCCTGGTGGTCCGATTAAGTTTATTGGTAACCTCCCTTACTCCTGCGGTGGCGAGATCTTGAAGAACTTCCTCCAGCGCCCTAGTTTAGTCACCAAGGCCGTCGTCATGCTCCAAAAGGAGTTCATCGACCGTATCGTCGCTAAGCCGCGCACCAAGGCCTACGGCATCCTCTCTCTCCGCATGCAGGCCGAGTGGGACTCCGTCCCAGTGAAGACCGTCCCCCCAGAAGCCTTCTACCCCCGTCCCCTCATCGACTCTACGGTCATGACCGTGACTCCTACTGCGACGGAGTGGCCTGTCTACGATCACCGCCTCTTTGATGAACTCATCAGACGTGGATTCGCCCAACGTCGTAAGATGCTGCGCAAGGCGATGCCTGAGACCGCAGATTGGGCAGAGGTCGCCGCACAACTAGAGATCTCTGAGACCTGTCGTGCCGAGGAACTCGACCTCAAGACCTGGATCGAACTCGCCCGCATCTACGATGACCACCCTCTCAAGGAGACGGCCCAAGACCCAGAAGAACTCTTCGATGTCGTCGATGAAACAGATAACGTCCTCCGTACCGAAAAGCGTGCCATCGTTCACGCGGAGAATCTCCTCCACCGTTCCGTACACATCCTCGTCTTTAACAAGCACAATGACGTCTTCCTCCAGAAGCGTAGCAAGCTCAAGGACACCTTCCCTGGCCGATGGGACTCGAGTGCCGCTGGACACCTCGACGCAGGAGAGGATTACCCAGAGGCCGTGAACCGCGAACTCCAAGAAGAACTCGGCATCACCGACGCCCCTCTCAAGTTCATCAAGAAGCTCCCTCCATCAGAGCAGACTGGCTGGGAACACGTCGGCGTCTACGCCGCGGCACACCTCGGTTCTGTTCGCTATCCATGTAGCGAGATAGAGGTCGGCATCTGGGTTCCTCAAGACATTGTTACAGACTGGATCGCCGCCCGCCCTGAGGACTTTGCCCCCGGCTTCCTCGCTGCGTGGGCCGCATTCGCGGAGTAATATCCCCCGAGGGCACTTGATTGCGCTAAGTCTCAAAGGCGCTAAATTGTAAAAGGAATGAGCAGGTAAAGTTTACTTTGCCTGATAGATAGAAGCAATTCGGCGACTTATACCATTTAAGCAGTTATACTGGACTAATTAGATTTAATACGTGATTAAGAAAGGCTTCGCGAAGGAGAAAGCAGTTCGGCATCTTTTTCCT
>WTJZ01000209.1 GCA_011524615.1 Akkermansiaceae bacterium
CCAGTTGGGCATGGATTCCTGCGAGAGAGCGTTCGATGTTGAGTTGTTGCTGTTCGGCCTGTTTTTGATGTGACTCTGTCGACTGTCGCTGTGCCCTGATTCGGTCAACAGTGTCTCTGTGAGCGGAGAGGTTCTGTTCTTGAGCATCGATGCGTTCTCTGATTTGTTCGACCTGCTTGATCGTCTCCTTGAGGTCGGTTTGCTGGTCCTGGAGCTTATCAGTATTTTCTTGGATTTCGGCCTCGTGTCTACGAATTCTGGATTGGAAGTCGTCGCGTCGTTCGGCATTGAGTTTGATACTCCCTTTGGCCGAATTGATGTCCGCCTGCGTGGTATTGAGGAGGCGGTTGTGCTCAATCGTTTCGGCTTCGAGCTGGCTGAGAAGTTGACGTTTAGAACGCAGGCGTTCTTCGAGGTGTGGGATCGCCTTTTCTTGTTGCGCGAGTTTGGCGGAGACCTGATTGAGAGAGTGTTGGAGGTGATTTCTGCCGGCGAGGAGTTCGCGATATTCTTGGTGTGCGAGGTGGGTCTCTAGGATGAGGACGTCCTGTGAGAGGGATTGATATTTACGCGCCTTAGTGACTTGTCTTTGCAGTATATTGATACGTCGTTCCTGTTCCTCCATGACATCTGAGACGCGGAGTAGATTGGTACTGGTGAGGTCTAACTTTCGGAGAGCTTCGCGCTTTTCTTTCTTAAACTTGGAGATGCCGGCGGCTTCTTCGAAGACGGCGCGGCGTTCTTCAGGCTTGGAAGAGAGGAGTTGGTCGATCTTGCCCTGTTCCATAATGGAATAGGCAGAGCGCCCGATGCCGGTGTCTAGGAAGAGATCATGAATGTCTCGAAGGCGACAGATTGTGTCATTGATCCGGTACTCCGACTTGCCGTCACGGAAGACGCGGCGCGTAATGGAGACTTCATTGTAGTCTACGCCTAGAGCCTCCTCACAGTCGGCAAGGTTGAGGGTGACCGCAGCCATCCCTGAGGCGCGTCTCTTGTCGGTGCCGTTGAAGATGACATCTGCCATCTCTCCACCGCGTAATGCCTTGGCAGAAGTCTCTCCAAGTACCCACCGTATGGCGTCTACTACATTGGATTTTCCACAGCCATTGGGACCTACAATTCCAGTGACTCCAGTGTGAAATTCTAGTTTCGTATGGTCCGCGAAGGACTTAAAACCGTGAATATCAAGGGACTGGAGAATCATAAGCGCATCTGGTTAATCCAAGAAGAGGTCAGGTGCAGGTTCTACAAGTCCTAAGTCTGTGAGGAAGTAGTCAGCAGAGCGGAGAGTCAGATCGTAGTACTGAGGGTTGACGTTGAGGTTGAAGTCAATGTGACGAGCGGCTTCGAATTCGACGAGTTCGACTTTATTTTTCTTGCGGAGAAGAGATTTGACGTACTTTTTGGAGTGTTGAAACGGGACTACTTTATCTACTTTGCCATGGAAGATCATGGTAGGAGGATAATCCTTTGTGATTTGTTCTGAAGGACTGAGGCGTTTCGCAGTTTTGCTGTCAGGGAAGAGGAGGTTACAGAGTCCTTTGTGGGTGGTGTTGACTACTGGAGAGTAGAGGATCTGAGCGCAGGGCTGTGTGAGTTCACCAATCAGGTTGAGATTATTCTTATGCCTAGAGCAGAGATGACTGGCGAGGTATCCGCCAGAGGCACTACCACCTACGACGATCTTCTGTGGGTCAATATTGTAGTGGGTGTGGTGCTCGGTAATGTATGATAGGAATGACCGGGCATCTTCTAGAGCCTGTAGCGGTCCAGTGCCATAGAGATTGGAGACGCGGTACTCTACCGAAAATGCGACCATGCCGCGGGATGCGAAGTGGAGACAGTGCGGTGCGAACTGTCCTGGTAGCCGTTGGTCGAAGAGGCCTCCATGAAAGAAGACGATAGCAGGTCTTGGCTCAGATGAGGCGAGATCTTCGCTCGGGCGATAACAGTACGAGTGACATTCCCCGTGATGGGTCTGTACATACGGAGCGTACTCAGCGCGGCTGAGTAGTTCTTTGTCTCGAGCATTAACAAGGGAGTTGTCGGGAGATACAGACATTCTAGGATTTTGACGCTTTTATCTTTTCAAGAGGCCGATGCCCAGATGAAGATAGTTACACATCCTCTAAATAATTTTAAATTATGCAACGCATTTTCTCTTTTTTGTTCGCTTTACTGTCATTGACAAGTTCTTTGATGTCTCAGGATCTGAATCTCAAGTTAATGAGGACTTATGGCATATGGCAGCAGTCGATGCTGAAGAAGGACTTTCGAGCATGGGACGCGATCATGGCGTCTGAGAGAAAGCGTGAGATTAGAAACCGGATTTACTCGGAAAAAAAGGCGTATCCTAGTGCAGTGTTTGAGGCCCCCGTGGTGCCTCCTTCGTTGAAGCAGCTTAAGTTATTGCAGGCGGATGCTGAGGGGGATTACGCGAAGGCTGTCTTCTTTGGTAAGGTAGACTTTGGGGTAGGGGGAGCGCCTACAGACAATTTATTGGTCGTGAAGTATCAGAACCAGGCAGACTATTGGCGCTTCCTCGGCGCTGAGTATGTGAATCTGTCTGTGTTACCTGAGGTGCGAAGTGAGATCTTAGCTGGGGATTATCAGTATCTAGATCATGCAGAATACCGTGCAGAGGTATATCAACCGAAAAATACGATCAAGCTTGATGTTCCTGTGGCGATGATTGCCAAGGTGTATGCGTACTGTCCCGGTCGAGAGGTGAAGGCGAGTGTGAACCGAGTGAGTAATCATCTGTTCCAAAATACGCAGGAGGCGGAAGTGGTG
>WTJZ01000199.1 GCA_011524615.1 Akkermansiaceae bacterium
CGTGGACACATCTCGTATGTCGTCTTCTGGGACTCGGCAGAGAGAGTCTCTCCGGTGACTAGATCGAGTTCGGCAATGATGAAGAACTCGGTATAGAAGTCACGCTCGGTCAACAATGCGCGCACCGCATGATCCTCTGGAACAGTAAGGGTGACGTGAGCCTCGTGGTTCTTCGTAAACTCCTTCGCCTTAACCTTCGCCTCATTAGCAGTCTGGATAACATCACGAACCTTCAGTAGTTCTGCGACGGTCTCTTGTGCTTGCTCCTCACCGAGAGCGAGTTCCTCAGGGAACTCCTGGAGGTGAATCGAGTCGTCCTGTGGGTTATGCCCAGCGTGCTCCCAAGCCTCTTCTGCGGTGTAGGAGAGGATTGGAGCGAGGAGTCTCACCAATGACTCAAAGACGTGGTGCATCGCGGTGAGAGTCGCGCGACGACGGAAGGAATCCTTAGCGTCACAGTAGACACGGTCCTTTGTAATCTCGATGTAGATCGCAGAGAGATCTGCTGTCACAAACTGGTTGATGGTCGTGAATACCTTACGGAAGTCGTAAGCCGCGTATCCCGCCTTGGCCTCTGTGATCACCGTGTTAAGACGCTCGAGGATCCAACGATCGATCAGAGTCTCCTGATTCGCTGCCGTGATCTCCGCTAGATCTACTCCGTCCTGCTCGAAGCTGAAACCATTGAGGTTCCCTAAGAGAATCTTGAAGGTGTTACGAATACGACGATATGGGTCTGCGATTTGCTTGAAGAGATCTTCACCGAACGGCACGGAGTCTTGCCAGTCTACTGAGCTCACCCAGAGACGGAGAATGTCTGCCCCGTACTTACCATAGAAGTAGCTCGCCTCTGTTGGTTTCACCTTCTTCGGCTTGCCGTTCTTATCCTTTTCGCCCTGCTTAGACTTAGAAATCTTAGAACCATCTTGGTTAACGACGAAGCCGTGTGTCATGACCGTCTTATACGGAGCCTTGTCACGCACCGCGCATGAGAGCATCAGTGAGGACTGGAACCAGCCACGGTGCTGATCCGTAGCCTCTAGGTAGAGGTCTGCTGGAGCATGGAGTTCCTCATGCTGATCGAGCACGGAGACATGTGATGAACCTGAGTCGATCCAGACATCGAGCGTGTCCTTACCCTTCTTATAGGTCGATGGGAGCCCGAGACGCTCGGTGATCTCCTCGTCAGACATCGTGAACCACACATTGGTTCCCTCTTCTTCTACGAGTTCTGCGACCTTTGCCGCGATCTCAGCATCTACTACTGGCTTACCGTCTTCGAAGAAAACAGGAAGAGGTACACCCCATGTACGCTGACGTGAGATACACCAGTCTGGGCGCCCTTCTACTGTTCCGTAGATACGGTTTTCCCCCCATCCTGGGAGCCATTCGGTCTTCTTGATTTCATCAAGCGCAGTTGCACGGATACCGCTTTCATCCATAGAGATGAAGAATTGGTCTACCGCACGAAAGATAATAGGAGTCTTAGATCTCCAGCAGTGTGGGTATGAGTGGAGGTAGTTCTCCTTACCGATGAGGTGTCCCTTCCCTGCAAGGATCTTGATGATCGGTACATTACAGTCGAATACATGCTCCCCGACGAACTCAGGGATGCCACACTCATCGGTGTACTTACCAAAGTCATCTACAGGAGAGAGGACTCCGAGGCCGTTCGCTTGTCCTGCCATGTAGTCATCAGTACCGTGACCTGGAGCGATATGAACGAGACCTGTACCAGACTCCGCAGTCACGAAGTCGGCTGCGATCACTGGAACCTGACGCTCGAGGAACGGGTGATTTACCTTGGTGCCCACTAGGTCTGCACCTTTGATCTCAGTGAGTTCGCCCGTTGGCTTGAATCCAGTCTTTTGCTCGAACTGCTCGACGAGCTCACGAGCGATGAGTAGATTATCGGTAACAGTCTCCGTGTACTTGTTCCCCTCAGCGTCCTTCTTCTGGACCTCCTTAGAGAACTCTCCTGAGACGTAGACAAAGTCAGCATGACATGCCACTGCGAGGTTCGCAGGGAGGGTCCATGGGGTGGTCGTCCAGATCACGACCTTATGGTCTGCCCCTTCTGCTGGGAACCCAACGAAGAGCGCGATCGACTTCTTATCCATGTACTCGACCTCAGCCTCGGCAAGAGCTGTCTGAGCACCGTACGACCATTGTACTGGTTTCTGAGATTGATAGACCGCACCACGCTCGATCAGCTTACCAAAGGTACGGATAATGCCGGCCTCGTATTCTGGAGTAAGGGTGAGATAACGATTATCCCAATCCGCAAAGACTCCGAGACGGCGGAATGACTCACACTGGATCTCGATCCACTTACGAGCAAAGGCCTCACAACGAACACGGATCTCCGCAGGCGACTCATCGCGCGCCTCTTGGATCACCTTGAACTCGATCGGGAGTCCGTGACAGTCCCAACCTGGGATGAATGGAGCCTGGAATCCAGCCATCGACTTTGACTTCACGACGAAGTCTTTCAGCACCTTATTCAGAGCCGTTCCCATGTGGGCATCTCCATTAGCGAATGGAGGGCCATCATGGAGAATAAACTTAGGAGCGCCCGCGTCCTTACGCTTCTTCACAATTTGCTCATACAGGCGGGAGTCCTCCCACTGACGAAGACGAATCGGCTCATTCTGCGCCAGATTACCGCGCATCGGAAACGTCGTATCAGGTAGGAAGATTGTATCTTTGTATTGAGATGATGGCTCGCTCATGATTTGTTCTGCTTATTTACTAGAGATTTCGGATTTGACAGTAATTTTTTT
>WTJZ01000270.1 GCA_011524615.1 Akkermansiaceae bacterium
CTTGAGGCGATAGGTAGCACGGGCCATATCATCGGTACGAGCGAGTTGGGCGTTGACACTGTAGATGGCTTCCTCCTCTCCCATGACCGCCGTGTAGTGGGCCTCTGTGAGGCAGGGACCAGTCTGAAGGTAGGTAGCCTTATCTTGCTGGGTCTGGATGCGTGTCCCATCAGGGCGCTCAAAGCGGAAGAAGTCTCCGCCTCCGACATTAGAGGTCCAGCTCCATGGGCGCTGTTTTGGTCGCTTCGCGAAGAAGGGGCGGATGTCGGTGATCATGCTATCGCGGTGAGCACGCGTTGGTTCATAGCAGAAGGTCTCCCCCCAGCAACCGAGAGCGGATTGCTCCCAGAGTTGGTTAACTCCCCATCCAATGAGGCTGAGTTGGGCATGACTGGCTGCAGGAAGCGTTCCCCACATGCCGTGGACGAACTTGACCTGATAGGTCGTAGACGATCCTGCAGGAGTAGGGATGCGAGCAAAGGCACGGAACCACATGTTGTCATGTGGGACGTCCTTGTGTTCCTTATCGGTATGCCAGTTCTTGGACTGCTGTAGAGGGATACCAGTAGGGCGACCTTCGGCATCACAGAGGATGGCAGAGACACCTGTGATAGGGAAGTGGTGACGGTACTTGATCTTACTACCACGAGGGAAGTCGAACACCACCTTAGTCAGGGTATCAGACTGGCCGGTATTCTTCACAGTGAAGGGGAGGAGACGGAGGTGGTCGCGCGTATTATGCTTCTTCGTACGTTGTTGTACTGGGATGGGTGCGATGTCGAAGCGGTGAGCCTGGTACTCTGGGGAGTAGCTGAGGAGGTCAGTATGAGGGCTCGTGATCTGGATGTCACGCTGTTGGAGCGTGTTGACTTGTTTGAACTGGCGTCCTCGGACTGTGAGGTTTAGTGCGGCGTAGCCCTTACCCCCTTTGACTGGTTGAGAGGAGATCCAGCTCGCCCCCTGTGAGTGAAGCGCTACGGAGAGGGTGCCGTCTAGATTCGCCTCATCGATAGAGACATTGAAGGCGAGACTATCTGACCAGCCTGCGGTCTCGAGCGTGACATTGAGGAGTTCTGGCGTGGAGTCGCCATGGGCTAGCATCTGGAGCTTCCATATATCGTGTCGCTGCCAGTGACGGCCACTTTCGATCATGCGTGGGCCTTGGTGGCGCGCCTGAGGATGGTATGAGCGCGAGCCTCCTACTGATCGGTACGTCTTGCCCCCTAGAGTGAGCATGATCTGGAGTTTTGCCGCAGGGAGTCGTTTCCAAGCATGGTTGGTATCCTCTCCGGCCGCTAGGTAGGATTGGTTGCCTCTGATAATGCCCAGGTGCGGGATCTCGAGTGTCTCCGTATTCAAGACGAGCGCATATTGGTTCGTCTGAATGACGCGCAGCGGGCGTCTCTGGTTATTGGCGTGGTAGGCATATGGATAGCCATCTACCCACCAAGTATGGGTGTAGGACTCTGGTACAGACTGTGACCAGGTGAAACTTGTAATCAGAAGTAGTAGTGTGATGATACGGGATATCATGTGTACTACCCTACGTAAGAGGCTCTCTCGTCTGTTCAATAAATTTTATTCTCTGACGGAAAAAAGTCACAGAATGAAAATCTTATTCATGGATATGAGTAAGTAGAACGCGCGGAAAGTGAGGATTACCATATAAAGGGAACCTCTGGAAACGATAGAAGACTTACTTCAGATCACGAGGACTCATCCTTAGGTTATAGTTCTTATAACTGAAGTCGATGTTGTTGACTCGGTCTCTAATGTCTGAGGGGGCGTTTTGTTGTTCTTCCTCGGTATTCCAGGGGCCTTCATATTGGATATTCCCCTGACGGTCGCGGACGGTTACGCTCTTATTCCCATTGTTAGTCTGGACCTCTACGCTCCCAGATTCATCCATCATCTTGACGGAGCTCGTGGACTGAAAGTTGAGGTCGAACCCTGTATTTGGTGCGACTTCCTTTAATAAGTTACCGAAGAGCCTACCGAATGAGCGCTTGTTTTCCTGTTCTGGTGGGCTGGCATTATGCTGTGCTTGGCCTAGGATACGATCCAGGAGCCCTCTATTCTCTGGCGTGGCCGCAGGGAGCTTGGTAGGGATCTCGTCTGCAGGCTTGGCTGCTAGGGTGATTGATTTCGTGAGGCGTTGTCCCTTGGAGAGGACTTCGAGAGAGATGGAGTCGTTCGCTTGAGAGTTTTGTACGAGGTGGCGGAGGGTGTCCTGTGAGTTGATGAGTGCTCCGTTATAGGAGATGATGACATCGTGGATGCTGAGACCTGCCGATTGTGCCGGGCTCTCTGGTGCGATGTGTCGGAGGACGATCCCGGACTCTAGTCCGAGCTGTGCCTTGAGCGTCTCATTGATCGGCTCTCCGTAGACTCCCATCCATGCCGGAGCTGGTGGTGCTGGTTGTTCTTGAGCAGGTTGCACCACTTTTGGGGTGATTGGAGATACAGGTCTCTCTAAGGGTTTGACTTGGCTAAAGTCGATCTCTGAAGCACTGGGAGTATGACCTAGGTCTTCTGTCACGGGGCGATCTAGCCCAAAGGCTGTACCAATTGTGAGTAAGGCAAGGATACGTACTGTCATCACATAAGAGAGCGCACCTCTCGAATTACTTTTGTTTAATTCCGCGCAAAAAATGATTTCGCCCTTCTTCCAGAAACACTCCTGTAGGGATAAAAAAAGCCCGCTCTCTATGGTAGAGGAGCGGGCTTATTTGGGTGAAAGAGAGGGTAGGATTAGCCGAGTGTTGGCTTCTTACGACGCTCTTTACGTCCACCGAAACGCTTCTGGAACTTGTCGATACGTCCTTCTGTATCCACGAACTGAGCTTTACCGGTGAAGAATGGGTGTGAATCAGATGTAACGGACATCGCGATTACGTAGTAGTCTACGCCGTCGATTGTTTCTGTCTTGTCTGACTTAGCTGTTGAGCGAGTGATGAATTGCTTTCCAGTAGTAAGGTCCTGGAAGATTACTGGGTGGTAGTCTGGGTGTAGATCTGCTTTCATTGGTTCTAGCGGATTGAGTCGACGTTTTTGCGCCGTGAGGGATGAACGTAGTGATATTGAAGTGCTTGTCAAGTATCAAGGTCGTAATATGTCGCGTGTGCGAGTGGATTAGGCGGAAATAGTCTTGACTATCCAGTCATCATGATTGGTCATGGCGTGACATGAGCGATCTATACGTTATAGGACACAAGAATCCGGACACCGATGCGATTTGCGGTGCGATTGCCCTAGCAGATTTTCTATCGCAGACGAGCCATCCAGAGGCTAAGCCTGCACGTCTTGGTGAAGTACCCGAGCGTACCGCATGGGTACTGGAGCAAGCTGGAGTACAGGCACCAAAGCTTATCAACCATGTATCTGAGTGTGCTGCTGATGTTCAGTTCGCCCTCGTGGACCACAATGAATTTAAGCAATCTGTAGACGGGATCGATGACGCTCCAGTAGTCTACGTCCTCGACCACCACCGTCTCGCAGGAGATGTGGTGACCAAGGAGCCAATCCGCTTCATCAATGAGCCAGTGGGATCTAGCTGTACGATCATTGCTCGTGAATACCGCTATGCAGGGTTGACTCCTAGTAAGGAGATCGCGACCTGTCTCTGTGCTGGATTGATCTCAGACACGCTCTTGCTCACATCTCCGACCACTACCGAGCTTGATAAGGAGATTCTCCCATGGATCGCTGAGCTCGCGGGGATTGACCCTGAGGAGTTTACCGAGGGCTTCTTTGCGGTTGGATCACTCTTGGGCTCAGGATCTACAGAGGCGATCTTGAATACAGACCGTAAGGAATTCGAGGAAAATGGGACTAAGCTCACGATCGCCCAGATCGAGGAGCGTGGACTAGGACCGTTTGACGGCCGTCGTGAAGAACTCGAGTCTGCGCTTAAGCAGCTCTGTATCGATGGAGACTACGCTCTCGCACTCCTCGCAGTGACAGACATCAAGGACAATAACTCCATGATCATTGCCTCTGGTAAGACGGAGTGTATCGCAGCTCTTCCTTTCGAGAAGGTTGATGAGACGCTCTTCTTCGGTAAGGGGGTTTGCTCACGTAAGAAGCAGATCTTCCCTGCTGCCGCAGAGGCGATTGCTAAGTCGTAAGCTCTTTACACACTAAAGACAGAAAAAACCTCCACGCATTTTATTGCGTTGGAGGTTTTTTTGTGTAGGATAGATGGTTATGACTGATTTTGACTTTACGGGGAATGCACCGTCGATCCCGCTGAAGAATACGCCTAAGTATGTAGGGACGACAGGGAATGGCCAGTTAGATCAGACGATCTTACAGTTATGTGAATCGATTCCATCGGTGGATCATGAGAATGCTCTCGCAGAGATGATGATTACGGCAGTGAAGTTAGCCCGTGGAGGCGCGACGCCAGGCGACTTCAAGATGCTGAATCGGGCGCTGAAGGAGATGAGGCATGCCAATGAGATCTTTGATATGTACAATCATCGACGCAAGGTCGCTATCTTTGGCTCAGCAAGGACCCCGCAGGATCATCCTGAGTACCAGACCGCCAAGGAATTCGCTCGGCGTATGGTGGAGCACGGATTCATGACGATTACTGGGGCTGGTCCAGGGATCATGGCTGCTGGTAATGAAGGGGCTGGGACAGATGAGTCATTTGGTCTCAATATCACTCTCCCGTTTGAGGCCAGCGCTAATGAGTTCATCCTCGGAGATGATAAGTTGATAGACTTTAACTACTTCTTCACGCGTAAGCTCTCCTTTGTCAAAGAAGCTCATGCTGCAGTGGCATGTCCTGGCGGGGTAGGGACGATGGATGAGATCTTTGAGGCGATTACCCTGATTCAGACGGGGAAGGCGACCATCTACCCACTAGTGTTGCTCAATGCTCCAGGTTCTACCTATTGGGAGAAGTGGGAGGTCTTCTTGAAGGAGAGTCTCTTAGAGAACGGGTACATCTCGGAGACCGACTTTGCTCTCTGGAAGGTAACCGACTCTGTCGAGGACGCCATGGAGGAGATCTTAACCTTCTATAAGAACTTCCACAGTTACCGCTATGTCGGTGATACCTTGATTATCAGACTCCAGCATGCTCCTCATCATGATGAGTTAGAGCAGATTAATGCGGAGTTCTCAGATCTCGTGAAGGAGGGATCGATGGAGGTCTCTGAGCCTCTCCCTGGAGAACGCGAATACCTGAATCTGCCTCGAGTCACCTTTAAGCATAAGCGTCGCGACTATGGGCGTCTTCGTATGCTCATTGATGCTCTGAATCAGGTCAAGGGTGCTTGATTGTAAAGTACACGTATATCTTTGACTTGTTGGGTTTAGTTGCTAGTGTGTGCTGAGTTTATGAAGTACACATTAGGATTTCTTGCAGGGTTGACACTGGTGTCGAGTGCTTATCTTCCCCTAGCTTATTCCCAATTCGTGGGAGGTGGCGCTGGGGGCGTAGTGAGTCCAGAGGGATCCTATGCCTACTTACAGTACGGTCAGAGCTTTGATGCTGATTTCGACTATGACTACCAGTATCATGTCTTCCTAGAGGCTGCTCATGCTGGTATCAGCGACCTAGAGTCTGGGACTGAGAGTTTTGACCTGGAGCAAATGATGCTCTCGCTCAATGGATCGATTAGTACGAACTTCAGTGAAGGGTTCTGGGGAGAACTTGGTGCAGGCGCGGGGCTCGCTCGAGTAGAGCTCTCAGGGCCCGATACTACCGCGGATGATACCGACTTCGTCTTCATGGGGCAGTTGTTTGCGAATGTCGGGGTCTCCATTACTGATTACCTCGATTGCTACACGGGCGTGAAGTACTACTACGTCGGTGAGACTGATTACCAAGAAGAACTCGCACTCGAGAGTACGGACGACTTTATTATCCAGGCGGGTATCAGAGTCGCGTTTTGATCCGTGATTCAGCAGAGCCTAATCAGGTCTCGGATGGCCTGTAACCAGAGGTGGAAGAACCCTAGGGGAGTGTAATGGAAGTTACACTCCTTTTTACTAATGAGCCTGCGAGAGAGGTTGTGTGAGATTTGGGCCTGTTTTTCGGCGAACCATTGTGATGTGACATTCTCAGGGTCAGGCATGCGGAGCTGACAGGGGGCGGTGTTATGATGTGCGATGAGTTGCTGATGAGCTCTGAGGATGAGCGGGACCTTCTTTTCCTCACAGGGGACGTGTCGCCAGATCATGTTTGGGGCGTATTGCAGAGGGCAGGTGAAGGGGTAGTTCGTCGTCTTGAGCGTCTTACCACAGGCTAGTTCTGAGTAGAACAGGATGTAGCTAAAGGCGATCTTATCTAATTCGCTGAGGCAGACACTGGCGACGGTGAGGTGCTCCGGATGCCAGTAGAATCGGTGATGCTGCCGTGCGTCGAGCCAGATCCATGAGCCGGTATCGACCTCCTCAAAGCCTAATTCCTCGAGCTGCGCTCGGTACTCAGAGGCATGTGGGAAGAAGACCTCTTCTGTAGCGGTTAATCGTGGGATCGGCTGTGGTGTGAGAGGATAGTGGGCGCGTCCCTTATGGTAATAGATCTCGATCAGTGGGAGTAGCATCCAGAGCATGAGGGAGGCGAGGACGCCGAGCCAATGATCTGTGAGAGCATACCCGAGATACCCCATAGTGGAGATAAAGGTGAGGGCGCCGAGCTTCTTGCATAGACGACTAGAGCTCATCCTGAGGCCGAGAGCCATGGTGAGACCAGCAATGATGATACAAGTGAGACGCATGAGAAGATTCTAGTTATTGAAGATTGATAATCATGCAAGATACTTCAAAAGAAAGACATGTCTATAGAATCCTATCTAGATTACGAGCCTGAGATCGCGGAATCAGTCTTCCTCGCGAGCAGTGCCGATGTGATTGGCCGCGTGACGATCGGGGAGGAGAGCAGCGTGTGGTATAATGCGACTCTACGGGGAGACATTAATGCGATTCAGATAGGGCAGCAGACGAATGTACAGGATAATGCCGTCCTCCATAATGCAGATGACTACCCGTGTGTACTTGGTGATCTCGTGACGATCGGGCACTCGGCCATCGTCCACGCCGCCACGGTTAAGGATGAGGTCCTCGTAGGAATGGGCGCGGTGATTCTCGATGGGGCAGTCATTGGCGAACAGTCGATCATCGGTGCGAAGTCATTGGTCACCAGTGGGACGGTCATTCCTCCTGGTTCATTAGTCCTCGGATCTCCTGCGAAAGTGGTCAGAGAACTCTCGCAAGAGGAGCGCGAGTCTGTTAAGAAGTGGGCGCTGAAGTATGTGAAGCAATCGAGGCTCTATATGGAGCGGGATCAACAGCAGAAGTAAGATCATGTTAGTAGAATTAAATATTGCCGCTCTCATTCCGACCCGAGCAGGTTGTGCGGTCTTCCTCGGAGATGGAGAGAAGATTATCCACTTCTTCATCGATCTCCATATCGGCCAAGCCATTAATGACCAAATCTCAGGAGAAGATACTGTGCGCCCCATGACGCATGACTTATTCTACCAGAGTCTAGAGGCCCTCGGAGCTAGAATGACGAAGATGGTGATCGTCGACTATGAAGATGAAGTTTACTTTGCCCGTACCTACCTAGAGATGGAGAACGAGGTCGCACATCGTAAGATAATCGATATCGACTCTCGCCCCAGTGACGCCATGGCTCTAGCGGTTCGCTTTGGAGCCCCGATGTATGTCAAGGAAGAGGTCTGGGCTGATCTAGAGGATATGACCCCTCTACTAGAGAGCCTCAAGGATCAGGCCGAAGAGGAACCAAGAGATTAATTCTGCGGACTACGAGGAACCGCTGAGGCGCGCAGAAGAGCATTGGATTGGCTACAGTGATCGCTGGCGCCTAATGTACTCGTTGGTAAGTCAGGAAGCATTCTCCGGTCTCGAGCGGCTCAAAGTGGGAGATCACGAAGTGCTGAGACGCTGGTAAGTGGCTCATGACGTTACCCAGGATGCCGGGTGCCTCGGCCCCACCGATAAGGGTGTGTCCTGCGATAGTGAGATTGATCTCGGAGATCACCCCTAGTTCAGCGAGCGAGCGTACGAGTTCGCCACCGCCCTCACAGAGGAGCGTCTGGATTCCTAGTTGCTGCTCACAATGGGTTAAGAACGAGGCCAAGGATTGGTGGTGAGTGGTGACGCCCTCGAGTTCGGCGGATGGAGATTGCTCTGTCCCTAGTAAGTGGATTGCCCCACCGTGCGGGGTGTGAAAGACCTTATGTGAGAGGTCGAACTGTCCTTGACGTGAAATGATGAGGCGAAGGGGCTGACGGTCTGGATGGCAATGCTCAGGAATGGTCATGCTCATATGGTCAGCTTCTAGCGTTCCTCGGCCGACCATGAGAGCGTCGGCCCGCATGCGGATCGCCCAGAGTCGTTCTAGATCTTTCTGAGAGGTAAACTTAGAGGCATTCTTCTGCTTGGTGCCGATTTTCCCATCTGCAGAGATGGCGAAGTTAAGGATAATGTTCATCTCAGGTACTGCATGTAGACCCAAAAGATAGGGGCCGGGACGATGAGGGCGGCGTCTGCCATGACTCGTAGAGCATCGAGTGAGAAGCGACTCCTAAAGCGGTTCACAATCTGCAAGAGACCGGCAGCGATCATAATAGCAAAGTAAAAGGGGCGAGCGTACTCATCTCCATTAATAGCATAGTGCAGGGAGATAAAGGTGAGGATCAAGAGTGGAACGGTGAGGGTGAAGCCATAGTATCCCTTGATCTCCTTCTCGGCACTCGCGCGCGAGGCTTCCCAGATATCGATCGCGGTGATGTTACAGGCACACAGCCCTGCAAAGAACCACATCTCTGGAGTCTTCAGCAGGAGGTCAAACCAGAAGGAGGAGGGGCGAAAGAAGAAGATGCCCAGCGCGACACCATAACTAAAGGTGAGCCCTGCGATGAGGTTCTTCCCAATGTGGGGCTCCTTAGTCGTTCCACCACTAAAGAGAGCGAGGAAGTAGTAAATAAAGACCAGTCCCAGAACCGGAATGGCATGCGCAAAGATCGCGATCGGTAACTGTAGGACAATCGCGATACAGAACCCAAAAAGTAAGGCGGTGAAGAGTCGTAGCCACTTCCAATGCTGATGATGGAACAAGTGACGCGAGCTGACCTTGCTCCTCTCTCCTTTCGAGGTTTGATTATCCAGAGCACGGTCGAGAATGTAGATGATCCAGACCACCGCCGGAAGGAGGAAGTAGATATTATAGTTTACCCACTGAACGCGCCATGTCTGCGCAAACATCCACGCCCAGATCAGCGCGACCAATGGTGCATCAAGGCTGATCAAATTGGGTATGAGCCACAGGG
>WTJZ01000045.1 GCA_011524615.1 Akkermansiaceae bacterium
GTTCGTACCATGGATCCGAATGTCCTCTACCTTGTTCATGATGTAACTCCCCAGAGTGCCTGGTGATTGGTATCCTACGAGGAGAATCGTGCACTCCGGCCTCCAGATGTTCGCCTTGAGGTGGTGCTGAATTCTACCAGCATCGCACATACCACTGGCCGAGATGATAATTGCTCCCGATTGCACCTCATTGAGACGCTTACTCTCCTCTACGGATTCGATGAGACGGAATTGCTTACTGCTGAAGAGTTGCTCTGGATCGAGCTCGATGTCATCGAGTTCTCTCGCGTGGTTCTTGAAGATGTGGGTCACCTTCTTCGCCAGAGGGGAATCGAGATAGACTGTCGCATCAGGTAGAAAGCCATTCTCGATCATGACTCCAATGTCATGTAGGAGTTCTTGACTACGCTCTACGGCGAAAGATGGGATCACGACATTTCCTCCTCTGGCTAGTCCCTCGACCAGTTCATGGCGGAGCGCCTCGCGTCTCCCCTCTAGGGTATAGTCATCTCGTTCTCTGTTGCCATAGGTGGATTCCGAGATGATGTAGTCGAAGCCCTCTGGGGCATCTGGCTCAGGGTGGAAGACCTTTTGTTCCGGTCCTAGGTCGCCCGAGAAGAGGAGGCGCAAGGTCTCTCCATCGTCTGTCGTGATCTTCATCTCTGCAGATGCGGAGCCGATGATGTGTCCCGCATTCCAGTAGCGTACTTGCACGCCTTCAGCAGGACTGAACCATTCCTCGTACTCGATTGGTTGAATTAATGCGAGGGCCGCCTCAGCATCCTCCATCGTATAGAGTGGCTCGATCAGAGGGCGACCCTGTCGGCGATACTTCTTATTCTTACGCTCAGTATTAGACTCTTGAATCGAGGCCCCATCACGGAGCAGGAACTCCAAGAGCTCAGCAGTCGCACGAGTAGCATAGATTGGGCCATTGAACCCCTGATTCACGAGCTTTGGTACGAGACCAGTATGGTCAATGTGTCCATGTGTGAGGATCAGGAAGTCCTGCTCACTGGCCTCAAAAGGGAAGGGTTCGTAGTTTAATTTGACTGCCGACTTATTGCCCTGAAAGAGGCCACAATCAACGAGGAATTTGACATGAGAGAGGGAGAGCTGTGAGCATGATCCGGTCACAGTGCCTGCTGCACCACAAAATGTTAAGGTTGCCATAGAGAGATTAATTTTTACGTATCCTATGATCTGTAGGCGTATGGGCAATAAAAAAAGATCGCCGACTAGCCGGAATCATCATCGCAGAGATGGGATTCCGACAGGGCGGCGAAGATGTCTGAGGTCTGTGCCTCAGAGGTCAAGCCCTCTCTGGGGAGAGAGAGCCTGTATGGATTAGTTTGCTACGATGTTAACGAGCTTGCCTGGGACGACGATGACCTTACGGATCGTCTTGCCGTCTGTATGAGCAGTGACTCCGTCATCGGCAAGGGCGAGAGCCTCTAGGTCATCCTTGCTGATGTCAGCAGGGACTTGGAGGCGAGCGCGGAGCTTGCCGTTCACCTGTACGATGATCGTCTTCTCATCTTCGACGAGCTTGCTTGCATCAAATGCGGGCCACTCGAGTTCTGAGAGGAGGCTCTCATTGCCGAGTTGCTTGTTGAGCTCCTCAGTCAGGTGAGGGGCGAATGGGTTCAAGAGCTGGAGGAAGGTGGTGAACTCCTGTACGGGGAGGCCAGACTTCTTCTCGACGTCTTGGAAGGCCTTGAGACAGACCATCATTTGTGAGATCGCAGTATTGAAGGCAAGGTTCTCGATGTCTTCACCGACCTTTTTGATGGTTTGGTGGAGTTCCTTGAGGAGCGCCTTGTCAGAAGAGGCCTCAGACTGGAGATTCGTCTTGAGGGTCCACTCACCTTCTTGGTTTTGCTCATTAGCGAGGCGCCAGACCTTAGCGAGGAAGCGAGAGACTCCGTCTACACCGTTTGTCTGCCATGGCTTGACCTGCTCGAGCGGCCCCATGAACATCTCGTACATACGGAGCGAGTCGGCCCCGTACTCGGCGATGATGTCGTCTGGGTTGACGACGTTACCGATCGACTTAGACATCTTATTACCGTCGGAGCCGAGAATGAGCCCTTGGTTGACGAGCTTCTTGAATGGCTCCTTAGTGCTGATGAGACCGAGGTCGAAGAGAACCTTATGCCAGAAGCGCGCGTAGAGGAGGTGGAGAACAGCGTGCTCCGTGCCACCGACGTAGAGGTCGACGAGGGCATCATCTCCTGACCAGTAGTCTTCGGCCTCTTGGCTGATGAAGCGCTCGTTATTGAGGTTATCAGCATAGCGGATGTAGTACCAGCAAGAGCCGGCCCACTGAGGCATAGTGTTAGTCTCGCGCTCGAACTGGTCGCTGTAGTTGATCCAGTCGGTCGCCTTGACGAGTGGGCCGCGTGGGTCACCAGTCGGCTTAAAGTCTTCCATATCAGGCTGGAGAACAGGGAGATCGCTCTCAGGAACACAGGTGTGCTCACCGGTCTCCTTATCCCAGAGGAGTGGGAACGGCTCACCCCAGTAGCGTTGGCGAGAGAAGAGCCAGTCACGGAGCTTGAAGTTGATTTGACGAGAGCCCTTGCCATTCTCCTCGAGCCACTCGATCATCTTCGCCTTAGCTGCTGGAGTCTTGAGTCCATTGAGGAAGTCAGAGTTGATCGCGATTCCGTTTCCTGAGAAGAGGCCTTCGGTTTCGCCAGATGGATCTTCTACGACAGGGGTGATGGTGAGGCTGAACTTCTCAGCGAACTCGAAGTCGCGCTCATCATGAGC
>WTJZ01000027.1 GCA_011524615.1 Akkermansiaceae bacterium
TGTTAAAAGACCCAGAAAGAACTATCGAATTTGAATTCCTAAGAGCTACTGAAGGCGCTGCGCTAACGGCATCTTCATGGTTAGGAAAAGGGGAAAAAGAGCTCGGCGATGCTGCCGCATGCGATGCGATTCGCGGTATGTTTGACCTTATGGATATGCGTGGTGAGATCACAATTGGAGAAGGTATTAAGGATGAAGCACCAGGTCTGTTCCTAGGCGAGAAGGTAGGTAACTGGAAAGATGGAGCTCCTCGCTTTGATATCGCTCTAGATCCAGTGGATGGTACGACGAATCTCTCTAAGGGGATGCCAAACTCGATCAGTTGTATTGCCGCGGCGATTCCAGATGAGAGTGGAGAAGCTGCACTTGAAGATATTCCAGCTTTCTACATGGACAAGCTTGCATACCCTGAGAAGGTGCGTCTTGCATGGATGGCTAATCCAGATCTTCCAATTTCTCTCGATCACCCTCTTGAGGACGTGATCAAGTGTTCCGCAGAAATCCTCGGTAAAGATGTGAGCAATATGGTGGTGATGGTACTCGACCGTCCTCGTAACCAGAAGCACATTGATGCAGTACGTAATGTGGGAGCGAAGCTTCGCATGATTGCTGACGGTGACATCGCGGCGGCGCTTGCTCCTGCTCTTCCAGGAAGTGGGGTTGACCTTTACGCTGGTATTGGTGGTTCTCCTGAGGGGGTTCTCTCTGCAGCAGCACTTCGTTGTCTTGGTGGTGGTCTGAAGGCTCGTATCTGGCCATCAGATGAAGCTGAGAAGCAAGAGCTCATTGAAGCTGGTTGGGGGGATCGTCTTGATAAGGTTTACCTTTCTAAGGATCTCGCTAAGGGGCAGAGCATCATCTTCTGTGCAACAGGGATCAGTGAATCACCTCTTCTTAAGGGGATCGAGACAAACGGTAAGTTTGTCACGACGCACTCTGTACTGATGCGTGTTCGTAGTAAAACGGTTCGTTTCGTAGAGGCGATCCACAACATGGACAGCAAGACAATCCGCCTCCGCTCAACAAATAGTGAAATCTCACTTGCGGAAGCTGGAAAACAAGCCATGGTTAAATAGATTAACGACAAGACAACCATGTCAGAGAAAGAATACTTTAACTCCAAATACCCTTCGGTGGAAGCTCTCCGCCGTAAGGCAAAATCCCGTACTCCAGGGTTCGCCTTTGATTACCTCGATGGTGGGTGCTTCTCAGAAGTAAACCTCAGCCGCAACGCGGATGATCTCCGTAGTGTGCAACTCAAGCCATGGTATCTCCGTGATTACAAAGGTGCTTCTCAGGAAACTGAACTATTTGGTAAGACATATAGTGCTCCATTTGGTGTTGCTCCGGTAGGGCTTCAAGGTCTCATGTGGCCAAAGTCTTGTGAGATTCTAGCGCAAGCAGCAAAGGATCATAACATTCCTTTCACACTTTCGACTGTAGGAACTGCTTCTATCGAGACAATTGCGGAAATTACGGAAGGAGACTTCTGGTTCCAGTTGTACCACCCAGCTCAAGATGAACTTCGTGACAAGCTATTGGATCGCGCATGGGATGCGGGCTGTCGTACACTTGTGATTCTTGCGGATACACCGACGTTTGCTTATCGTCCAAAGGAGATTAAGAACGGACTCTCAATTCCGCCAAAAATGACAATCAAGAATATGGTTCAGACGACATTGAATCCTACTTGGTCATTTAGTCAGCTCGCTGCTGGAGGTATGCCTGAGTTCAAGACGATGAAGCCTTACATCCCTGCAGGTCTCAGCATGAAGCACCTCGGACTCTTCATGAACAAGACCTTCTCAGGACGTCTCACAGAGGCCAAGATTGCACCTATTCGTGATAAGTGGAAAGGAAATATCGTTGTGAAAGGGATCGTCAACCCGGAAGATGCGGCGATTGCGATTAAGCATGGCATTGAGGGGATGATCGTCTCAAACCATGGTGGTCGTCAGCTTGACCGTGGTCAGTCTACAATCGTTCCTCTCAAGGAGCTTGTTTCTGAGTTCAAAGGGAAGATTAAGATCATGATGGACAGTGGTATCCGAAATGGTGCGGATGTTGCCTCTTCTCTTGCTTGTGGAGCAGACTTCACCTTTATGGGGAGAACGCCAATGTATGGTGTCATGGCACTTGGTAAATACGGTGGTCACCACACCTTTGAGATGCTCAAGAAGCAGCTTCAGCAAAATATGGAGCAGATCGGTTGTGAGAAGGTCGAAGATCTTCCTAAGCACCTGATCTAATTCAGTCTACACTCTTTTAGCCACTCGCGCTCTTTGGTGCGAGTGGTTTTTTTGTGCCGTTATTGGAGCGGTGGATGGTGGCGGAGTGGCTTTGGCAAGGCATGCGAATGCCATTTCTCTTTCAAGCTTACTACGGATTAATACTCGTCATACAATGTCAGAAGAGGCATTACTCGACCGGTTTTAAAAAAAAGTTCACAAATTATGCAACCTTTATGTATCTTGGTGGTTTGATCAATTAACAAAACGACAATATGAAGAAAACAATTATTTTACTACTCTCAGCGACTCTCATTCTCCCCCTAGCAGCTAAACCGGGGAAGCCTGGTAAAAATGGTAAACTCGGTGTGAGAGGTGGCGGTGGTGGTGGTCGAATGGATGACGCGGCAGAGCGCATAGCGTTACGTGAGGAGCAGCGTCTTGATTACAAGGATACCTATACGCTTACGAAGCTCAACCAGGATCCAACAGCTAAGGACTATCGCCCATCTAACTTAGGGGAGTATAGTACGCATACCCTCAATC
>WTJZ01000219.1 GCA_011524615.1 Akkermansiaceae bacterium
AGCACATAGTTATACGGGAGCTCTTCTTCATAGAACCCATTCTCCAATGCCCGTATAGTAGCAGACCTGACAAAGATCCTATACCATAGCTCTCTAGACTCTACACCCTCGTTACTAAGAGGTAAGCAACCTACCTCCTCGGAGAGATCGCCGTTCCATGTAGGTACCTCCTTCAATAAGAGAACGTTAGACCAAGCCGTAATGTAATGAGAGTGCCCTGGATCATTGAGTACATAGGACTCGATATCGCGGATAGTCACCTTTGAACAGGCAGTTTCAAATAGAGTTGGTCTCATCATAGTTTCATTGCATAGGTCACTCCGATGGTGTCCTGTTCTGTTTCGTCTCAAGGATGCAGTCTCCTTATTAACCAACAACGCCAGCGTGAAGCTGGCGTTCTCGATCATGTTAAAACTCCTTGAAGCTCACATTAAGGTCTTGTTCAAGACGCTTGAGGCGTTTGCGCTCGCGTGGCTCTAGGAGGAGGAGCGAGAGCCCCTTATTCCCCGCTCGGCCGGTACGGCCCGCTCGGTGAGTGTAGTACTCGGCTTGGTCAGGTAACTGATGATGAAGGACAAAGCTGAGCCCCTCGATATCAATCCCTCGGGCAACGACATCAGTTGCGATAAGGAACTGTGAACGCTCCTTACGGAAGGCGCGGATAATCTTATCTCGCTCTTGTTGCGTCAGATCACCCGTGATCACATCGACCTCGAAGTTGCGCGACCCAAGCTTCTTCGCGAGCATAGTAGCGCCCGCCTTCGTACGGCAGAAGATGAGCCCTCGGTTATCTCCTTGGTTACGGAGGAACTTGTAGATGAAGTCGTCCTTCTCCTCCTTCTCACAGAGTTGGTAACGGTGTGTGATGTCACGGTTCACGACGTTCTTCTCACTCACCTTGATGAACTTAGGATCAGGAGACATCGCGCCTCTGACCAGCTCCTCAATGGCAGGTGGAAAGGTCGCCGAGAAGAGCCAGGTCGCACGGCGCTCACGACAGAGTGAAATGAGCTCACGGAGCTGCTCCTTGAACCCCATCGAGAGCATTTCGTCTGCTTCATCCAGTACGAGGTACTGAACTGTATTGATAAAGAGGGCGCGCTTCTGAATCAGCTCGATCAGACGGCCTGGCGTCCCAACGATGACTTGCGTCGGACGCTTCAGACGTGCCGCCTGCACTTGGATCTTATCGCCACCGCAGCAGACTTCCACAAAGGTCTTATTGGTCGCATACTTAGTGTACTTGAAGAGATCCTTCCCTACTTGCTTCGCTAGTTCACGCGTCGGTGTGATCACGAGTCCCTGTACACCCTCGGCCTTAGGGTTCATTCTCGTCAGGAGAGGGAGACCATAGGCGGCGGTCTTACCGGTACCCGTTTGTGCCTGGCCGATAGTGTCGAACCCCTTATTGATCAGGTATGGGATCGCCTCTTGCTGAATAGGAGTTGGGTTACGGATCCCCAGTTCGTCGATCCCCTTGATCAAATCACTGGGGACTCCGAGAGTCTTAAATGGATGTGCCATGTCTAGTATTGTTGACGTTTAGTAAGGCGCTTGAGAGCGGCGTTGACGCGCACCTTTGCCACACTGGTGAGGCGGTCGACATATAAGATCCCGTTGAGGTGATCCGTCTCATGCTGGATCGCACGCGCGAGGAGTCCATCAGACTCTAGTTCCATGACAGAGCCGTCGAGTTGTGGGAGCTTAGCTCTCACGATAGAAGGGCGATTGACCTTTGCCTGGACACCTTGAATACTCAGGCAGCCTTCTTTATCTGCTTCCATTGGCTCGAGCAGCTCCAGCTCAGGGTTAAAGAAGACGATCGGCATATGATCTGGCATGTCCTCAGGAGCGATGTCTTCACCATTGATCTTGAGGAAGCTAATACACTCTGGGTCATGTGACACATCTACCACCGCGAGCTGTAGATCAACTCCTACCTGAGGAGCGGCTAGTCCGACTCCGGCAGCATCCTCCATCGTCTCGATCATATCGGCAGCGAGCGTCTGAAGTTCTTCTGTAACCTTAGCTACAGGCTTACACTTTTTCCTAAGTACAGGGTCTCCGTACTGAACGATGGGCATGATCATAATCTAATAGTGAAATGGGTTATTCCCCCTCCTTATTTAGCAGGGAGTTTGATTCGCGCGGGCACGTCTTTTATTTCGATGTCTGCTTTTGTCAAGGCATCCCAAATAAAGAAAAGCTGACTCAAGTTCACGGTCTCGTCTGCCTCGAGCTCTAACTTCCCTTCAGGGTTTTGCTCCTTGAAGGATTGCAAGGCCGCAGCCAACGCCTCCGCCTCGACCACCGCACCATCTAAGGTGATCTCGCCCTCCTTCGAGACGGCCAATACGGCTCTCGTATCAGAGACCGATTGCGAGGGCAGCTCCTTAACAGTAGGTAAGTCGATCTCTAAGACTGGACGCGACTTCTTAAAGGTCGTAGTCACGATGAAGAAGATGAGCAGAATCGCTAAGATATCGATCAGGGCAATGATCGGCACCTCTGGAGTCTTGCGATGAGATTCTTGTAGTTTCACAGCTTACTTCAAGTTCGTGCAGAGTTGTGAGAGTAAGAGCTCTAGGCGCGCCGTAAAGGTCTCCAAACGGCGATTAAAGTACGAGTACGCGATCACACTAGGTACCGCTACCGCTAGACCTGCGATCGTCGTACTCAGCGCCATCGCGATCCCCTTGGCAATTCCCGAGTGATCCTCTGAGGCTCCGACATCATTGAAGACGGTCACTAGACCTGAGGCTGTTCCGAGGAGCCCGAGGAGTGGCGCGATAGTAATGATCACCTCTAGGATGTTCATTCCTGCACGGAGTCTGGTGAGTTCCTTACGTGCCGCAGCTTCGACCAAATCCTCCGTAGGCTTTTGTTCGATCAGGCGACAGAGACGGGCGAGAACGGAGTTACCATCATGATACTCCCCTCTGAGCTGATCGAGTGCCACGGTTCCCGCGAGGATCTTAGGCTCTAACTCTGACGGGATAATACGATGTGCCCCGAGCGCCTGAACCTTCCAAATCATGATCGCTACAGAGACGATCGAACAGACTAGTAGGATCGCCATGAAGATTCCTCCCTGGGAGAAATACTTAAACGCGTCAAACATGGGATTAGCCCCCTCTGCCAGAAAAAGTGTCATATAGCGCGTGATACTCCACTATATGATCCATTCGGACAAGCGTTTTTTAGCAATGTTCAATTCCAGAATAATCCAGCTGTCATGAGACTAATTCTAATGACGGCGGCGACGGCGAGTTCTGCGTGACTCCATATTGTTATTCATATTCGCTAAGAAGTAAGCTTGCGCCCTCTTCGTCCTCAGAGATCGCCATACGTATGCGGCTACTCCGCCCCAGAGTCCAGTCCAAACCATATTCGAAAAAGTGACCTGATCAACTATCCCTAAAAGTATTAAGAGAAGCTTAATACTACAAAAAATCATCACCAATAATGCCACCCATCTCGTACACCAATAAGCCGAATTGACCCCATAAAGTAGAAGCTGGCCGCCCACCATGCAAAAAATAAGATAAAGCCCACCAATACCAAAACCCCGACAGAAATCTATAAGCATGAAGACTCCTAGAGCAATCAGCAAGGAACCTACACACGTCACCTCAGTGGGTCTTACAGGTCTTACACGTCTCGGTTTCATCGAGTGAGGGTTATCTACTTTAGATTAATGAGTCAAGACAACTGCGTTGTTAGACGACAGTGACATCTCACAACAGCCCTATGTGAGCAAGTCACTGAGCGCATGCATCACGCCGTTTGACGCTTCTTCCGTCTCGCAGCGAGATACCCAGCGGCGATCCCCATTGCCGCTCCATGAGTCGAATCCATCGGGAAATGGTGATTACCATACATTCTGGAAAAGGTCACTGCCGTAGCAAAGACGAGTGAAGGCCAACCCGCCTTAGGGGCATACATCATGATCGCGGCGGCACTCCCCATACTTCCGGCAGCGTGGCCAGAAGGATATCCATGCGTCTTGGCCTTCTTGTTAGGCCCGATGAAGCTTCGGTAGGTGAGCTCACTCTTATCTGTCATCGATGGGCGGGCTCGACCAGCTGTCATCTTAACGACACGCGAAGTAATCCCCGAAAGCAGACCTCCGAGTAAGAAAACTAAAGCGATGCGATACCAGTTACGTCTCTTGCGAAAGACCGCCCAGAGGACAAAGACAACCGCCCATACAACATTAAACCAGAAGAAGTCACCCGCCACCGCTAGGAAGTCCTCTAGCCACTTATAAGTCTCTCCACCATCCGCTCGGATGATGTCGATCCACTTCCGATCATTAGGGAAGATTAA
Organism: Akkermansiaceae bacterium; assembly: GCA_011524615.1. Lineage (GTDB taxonomy): Bacteria > Verrucomicrobiota > Verrucomicrobiia > Verrucomicrobiales > Akkermansiaceae > WTJZ01. The sequence continues at coordinate 4,330 of WTJZ01000219.1, forward strand.
CGGCCACGTAATCGCGACAAAGGCTAGATAAATCCCGAGCACGATCAACCCGCGCTCCTTGATGTTTAGCTTAAAGTGAGTCCAGACATCGATCCATGCCTCTTTTAACTCCTTCTTCCAATTGTGGTCGCTCATAGTATCTAACTACGTTGAGCCGCATCACAGAGCAATTCTTAATCGAACCAATTTACGCGCCGCGATACTGCCAGGAGTATAGGGACTCGACTACACACCTACGAGTCGAGCCTTAGCGATCTCCTCCTCGATGATCTCCTCGCACTTCTCGATCTCACGTTGACGACTAGCACGGTTATCAGCGGCCTGAGCCTCTAATGAGTCGATATCAAAGAGGTACACCTCGTCAAAGTCACGGCATGTAGGGTCGATGTCTCTCGGTACGGCGAGGTCTATGAGGAAGAGCGGACGGTACTTACGCTTCTTCCTCACACGCTCGATCTGCTCAGGTGTCACCACGAAGTGTGGTGCCCCCGTCGATGAAATGATCACATCAGTCTGCAAGAGCACATCCTCCCAGGCATCAAAGTGGAGAGCCAGTCCATTGAACTCCTTCGCCATCTCTACCGCCTTCTCAAAGGAACGGTTAGCGACGTGAATCGACTTCGCCCCTCTGGACTGAAGACTCTGGGCTGTTACCCGACTAATCTCACCAGCTCCTAACAAGAGAACCTGTGAGTCACGTAAGTTACCAAAGATACGCTGCGCGAGATCGACTGCGACACTCCCCGTAGAGATATTGCCCTCTTGGATCTTCGTCATGGTACGAACCTTCTTACCAACACTGAAGGCCTTTTGAAAAAGCTTATTGAGCCCCTTGGACGTCACCCCTAGGTCTTGTGCCTGACGGTAGGCCTCCTTCACTTGCCCAAAAATTTCGGTCTCGCCCAGTACCATAGAGTCGAGTCCTGCACAGACACGGCATAGGTGCCTGACGGTATCGATCTTTGACTGAGTATAGAGATGCTGTTCAGGGATGAGTACTCCCTCAGAACTCTCAGAGAAGACCCCGTACATCTCCTCGATCGCACGCTGAGCATGATCAGCCGCCATGTAGTACTCTGTACGGTTACATGTAGAGAGTACCAGACTCTCCTTGATCCCAGGTACATCTAAAAGTTGACGACTACGAGCGCCTAAGTCGGTCTTAGATACAGCTACCTTCTCCCGTAGCTCTACAGGGGCAGTATGATAGTTAAGGCCAATACATGCGAGTTCCATAACAATAGATGAGTTAGATAATGAAAAAGAGGAGGCAAGAAAGTAAAAATAACCCCACCGTGATACGAGCAAAGAGCTTCGGAGGCATTCCCTGCCACTTATACCATACGAGTAAGGCCACATACGCAATCCATACTCCTCCAGCAGTGATGAGGTGACTCAAGCCACTCTCAATCGTCGTCACGAATCCAGCCGCGATCCCTAGAGAGAGAACCACGACACCCAACAATAAAAGTCTATCTACCGACTGCACTAGGGTATTGACAGGAGGCATCTTCATACTGACCCATCCAGCCTTCTGCGCCTTGAGTCGCGTATCGAGAACGAGGAACATAAATGCCGCCAGAGCCCCTAAGCCCAAAGCCCCAAATGATAATACAGAGGTCGCAGCATGACTCTCCTTCCACGGATCAAGGTGCTCCGCTCGTACGGGATTCTCAGATAACATCCCGGGAACCAGTACTAATCCCAAAAAGAGCGCAACCATCGGTGCTGAAAATAATCCTAAGAGTGAAACACGATAGGTCCCGCCGGTAAGCACATACACGAGACTCAGTGACCAAGCGATAAACAAGAAGACTTCCCCCGCATCCATCAGAGGGCACGCTCCGCGCAACTCACCTCTCACACCGAGAGCCATCGTGATCGAGACACATGACACGATACCGAGTACAAATGATACAGTCTTACTTGCTTGCCCGCTTTTCAAACGAACCCAACCAAGTACGGCAGAGGTCAGCGAGACCACTATTCCTATCCATATCCAGAGTAACATCATAATTGTATTAGCATTGTTTAGACCAACTCTTACAGTACGCTCTACTGAGAAATACTTTTCCAACTTTCGTTCTGAACTGCAGAGAGGGCTGCTGCACTTTCGGCAGCTTTTTTACTACTCCCTTGGCCTTGGCCTAACTCGGTCTCTTGCCAAATCACGCGGACCGTGAAGACCTTGTTATGATCAGGCCCCTTCTCCGAGAGTAGCTCATAGAGAGGTGCTACTGGTACGATCGCTTGTAGGATCTCTTGTAACTTCCCCTTGGGGTTATCGATACCGGTCTCCTGCACATAGCCCTCGTCTAACATCGCCTTGGCACAAGATAAAAAGATTTGCTCCGCCTTCGCAAAACCTTGGTCAAGGTAGATCGCGCCCAGCGTCGCCTCAAAGGCATTGCACTGCGTACGATCCTTCTCACGCCCCTTATTACGGAGTTCACCTTCGGAGAACTTCATGTAATCCGTCAGCTTCAACATAGAGGCAAACTTAGCCAATGAAGGCCGTGAGACGACTAGCGCTCTGAGCTTAGTCATCTTCCCCTCTGGGTACTTAGGGAACTTAGTATAAATATATTCGGTCGCAATCAACTCAATGACAGCATCGCCAAGGTATTCCAATCTCTCATAGTTGCGCGACTTATTAGCGGACGGATGAGTAAGAGCTTCGTAATAGAGCTTCTTGTCTTTTGGAACGATTGATAATGACTCGAAAAGCTGTTCCATCTTAGAAAAAAATGGGGTGAATGACGGGACTCGAACCCGCGACAACCGGAACCACAAACCGGGGCTCTACCAACTGAGCTACATTCACCATTTAGTTGGAAGGGAGAAGGAAGTTAACCGAAGGTAATTCAGAAAGCAAGCTTTAATTTACACTAAAATACGTTCCGATCGATTTTCCTTCGAGATACCCGAGTAATCGCTCCGGTTTTTCGCCATTGCCGATGATGACACGGGTCCCTGCAGAGCTCGCGACTTGCACCGCATCGAGCTTAGACTTCATCCCTCCGATCGAGAACTTACCAGAGGTTTCCTGGACAAAGGCCTGCGCCGCCGCCGCGATATCATCTACCGATGGGATCACCTGCTGATCCGCATCCAGTAGTCCATCGACAGAAGTCAGTAAGATTAACGTATTCGCACCAATGATCGACGCCAGGTTAGCCGCTAGCATATCATTATCAGTCTTCGTTAACTCACGGAGCGACACTACATCGTTCTCATTAACGATCGGGATCACCTTTGGTTGATCGAGTAGTCTTAATAAGACAGTCTTAGCACGCTCCTTATGGGTCTCCTCCTTTAAGTCAAAGCTGGAGAGCAGAGTCTGAGCAATTGTTACTCCATGAGGAGTAAAGGCCTCTTGGTATGTCTGCATTAGTCGAGCCTGCCCAATCGCAGCCGCCGCCTGACGCGTACCAATGTCCTCTGGGTAAGCATCTAGACCGAGCAAAGGAACACCAGCCCCCACGGCTCCGGAGGAAACGAGCAGCACCGCATGCCCCGCCTCTTGTAACTCAGCGAGTCGATCTGAGAGCGCAGTGATAGAGGCTAAGTTCAGATTACCATCATCCTGAGTCAGAACCCCGGTTCCTACCTTTACGATTATCACTGCTCTATCTGCCATAGTGTGCGTTACATAAAATGATTTCACGCATAGTGCTAGCAAGAAATGAAGGGTTGACCATTTGGTCAATTTGACCTTTCTAAGACGTATGTCAAAACGCGACGAACTCAAAGAAATCCTCCTCCAGAACTCGGTTAAGACTGGCGACTTCACACTCGCATCAGGTAAGAAAAGCGATCTCTACGTCGATTGCCGTACAACCACGATCCATGCACGTGGTGCGATCCTCATCGGAGAGCTCGGATATGAGCTCGTCTGCCAACAGGCTGCAGAGCTCGGACTCTCTCCTGATTCAGTAGGTGGGATGACACTCGGTGCAGACCCGATCACACTCGCTATCGCGATGGAGTCGGTCCGCTCAGGTGGGGACCTCGCGCTACGCCCCTTCGTCGTTCGTAAGGAAGCGAAGGCTCACGGTATGGGCAAGCGTATCGAAGGTAACTTCAAGGAGGGTGACCAGGTCGTCGTCATCGAAGACACCGCCACAACAGGTGGCTCCGCTCTCAAGGCGATCAAAGCAATCGAAGAAGCTGGAGGTAAGGTTGCCTTCTGTGTCGTTCTCGTCGACCGTCAAGAAGGTGGGGTAGAAAAGATCATCGAGGAAGGGTACCCAACTGTTGCTCTCTTCACTCGTGAGCAGCTCCTTGGTTAATCTCCGCTAGTAGCGACTCCTTTGAATCAGCACGAGCGTGGGCTCGTGCTTTTCTCGTTTATTGGGGCGAAGGTAATTACCCTAATAGGTCAGAAAAGCCACAAAAGAGCTTAGACTTCTCTGGGGGCAATACTGGCAATACCGCATCCGAGTCTAGGTAATGATCACAAATCGCGAAGAATTCATCCTTACTCTTAGCGCGTCGGATCTCATTCTCGAAGTCATCACTGACGCCCTGTACGATGTAGTTCATGTAGCGCTTCATCTTATGCACATGCTTGACCTCATCAAAGGGAGCATGAAATTCAGCTGCGGTCTCCTCCCACAGGATGGAGATATACTCTAGCAGATCACGGTAGAGCAGCACCTGTGGAGTCTCTTGCTGGAAGGCCGAGCGTAATTGCGAGAAGAGCCAAGGATTCCTAATTGCTCCTCTCCCGATCATCAGACCCGCAGCCCCCGTCTTCTCTAGATAGGAGAGACCTGTCGCGACATCGACCACGTTTCCATTCGCATAGACGGGACAGGACATCGCCTCTACCGCCATCTTTACTTCGGCATGGTGTACTGGCGTCTGGTAACGCTCCTGAACGGTTCGCCCATGGATCGCCAGGGAGTCAATCTCATGCTTACTAAAGATCTCGATGAGATGCGCAAACTCGCGCTCAGAA
>WTJZ01000291.1:0-15724 GCA_011524615.1 Akkermansiaceae bacterium
GCTCCAATGGAGCCTCAATTCGAGCCAGAGGATGACGACGATATCCCGTTCTGATCTCAATTAAATAAGCTCCCTCAAGGGAGCTTTTTTATTGTATAGGTGCGATAATTGTTTAGTAAAAGAAGGTATTGAGTGATCTACCAAAAGATGCGAAGCGAGGACGCCTAGGGTTTTTACTAGGCTTATTGTTGATCGTAGGCGGTGCTTATCTTGCGATTGCGCTGCCTGCGCAATTTGCACCTAGTAGCTACACGTTATTGGGTGAGGATGGAGTGGTAGAGTTTCTGCAGTTGATCTTTTTAGTTTTGTCTGCGGCGCTCTTCTTTGCAGCGGCACCACATGCGGGGCGTATTAAGCCTATCTTTCAGGCGTTGGGCTTTGGGGCAGTGGCTGGTGCGATAGGCGAGTATGCCGTCCCTCTTGAGGATCTGCTGAGCCCTATGAAGACGGAGTGGCTACTGTGGCCTATTTTTGTGGTAATCGCCTACCTTTTCTTTTCTGATACTAAGGCGTTCTCTCGCTTTTGGGGGTATGCCTCACGTCGTCCTGCTGCAGGGTTCATGTTCGCGGGGTTGATTATCGCGTACGTCTTTGTAGAATTATTCGGGTCCTCATGGTTTTGGCAAAAGCATCTGGGGACTGGATTTGATCCTAGGATACCCAAGGTCGTGGATGCATATTTAGAGCTCTTAGCATGCTACTTTATCTTTGTGGCTTCGATTGGCTTCGCTCTTCCTGTGACTGGGCGGGCTAATGTCCAAAAGGCTAGAGAGAAAGCGTAAAATGAGCTATAGAGGCTATTTACGAGAGACGATGGTACTTTGGGTACCTGAAACAGAAAAAGGGAGCTCGTTGCTCCCTTTTTTGATGATCTAAGGGTTCGTACTAGAGTCCGATCTTGCCAGAGAGAGTCTCTGTAACTGCTTTTGGGTTTGGCTTTTGGCCAGCAGCCTTTCCGGCCTTCATCACCTGTCCAGTGAGGAAGTTCAGGAGTTTTGCGTTTCCTCCCTTGATCTCGGCGACCTTGTCAGGGAAGTTTGCGATCACCTCGTCACACCAGGCATCGAGTTGGCCTGTGTCTGCTGGCTCAAAGCCTAGTTCCTTGGCAACAACGGCAGGATCGAGCTCTGGATTTTCCCAGATCTTGTCGAAGACTTCCTTGGCCTGGTTGTTAGAGCAGATGTTATCTTCAACGAGCTTAGCGATACCTGAGATGCTTGCCGCCTTGATCGGGCAGCTCGTGATCTCTAGGCCTGTTTCATTGAGTTGACCTAGGACAGTGTTGATGATCCAGTTAGCGATCTTCTTACCTGGTACCGTCTTACTTGCGGCTGCTGCCTCAAAGTAGTCTGCAAGGAAGCGATCACTGGCGAGGACGACGCTATCGTAGTCGGTAATGCCGAACTCTGTAACGAATCGGGCAGACTTCTCGTGAGGGAGCTCAGGAATGTGCTTTTGGGCCTCTGCGACATGTTTAGCGGTCTCGATAGGGAGGAGGTCAGGACATGGGAAGTAACGATAATCGTGAGCGTCTTCCTTCGTACGCATGACGACGGATTCGCCGATCTCGTCATCCCAGCGAGAGGTATTCTGCTCGAGCGTTTTTCCAGCATCGAGTTCTTCGCATTGACGCTCGATCTCGTACTTGATGGCACGTCTGATGGCAGAGATAGAGTTCATGTTCTTGAGCTCGGTACGGATGCCGAGTTCATCAGTTCCTTTTGGGCGGACGGAGATGTTCACATCACAGCGCATTTGTCCCTTCTCCATGTCTGCATCAGAGATATCTCCATAGTTCAGGATCTGTTGGAGGGACTTGAGGAACGCTACTGCTTCTTCTGCGGAGTCGATATCTGGTTCTGATACGATCTCCATGAGAGGAGTTCCTGCACGGTTAAAGTCGATAAGGGAGTTTTTGCCAACATGGGTGGACTTAGCGACATCTTCTTCGAGGTGGATACGGTCAAGGCGTACCTTTTTACCAGGAGAGGCGATATTCTTCTGGTGATCCTTAGGGTAAGCATGATCGTAGAGAGGTACGAGTCCACCTTGGCAAAGTGGGAGGTCAAGCTGGGTGGTCTGATAGTTCTTAGGCATATCAGGGTAGAAGTAGTTCTTACGGTCCCACTTAGAGATCGGTGGTGTGGTACATTCGATCATCATACCAGCCAGTATCGTCTTCTCAATCGCGCCAGCATTGAGAACTGGAAGGGCGCCAGGAAGGCCTAGGCAAGTCGGGCAAGTATGAACATTAGGCTCATCTGCGAAGGATGTCTCACAGGCACAGAACATCTTGGTCTGTGTCTTCACCTGACAGTGCACCTCTAATCCGATCGTAGGAATGTAATCTTCTACTGGCATACTACCTTTCCATACTATGCGCCCCAAAGAAGCAAAACCAAAATCACATTATTACTCATCTCTATCTAGGATTACGGAGGTAAGGGGGACGGTAGCCTTAAATTTCCACCACTCGATCCATGTTCGGTACGTGGGAAATCTCGGTGACTGAGCGGGGAGAAGTTATTCACTTATTCACAGAGTGGTGAATCCCTTGTAGATACAGTGTTCGTGGCGGGGAGTTACCCAGTTATCAGAAGTTGTTCCCAGTGTTTTTAAAAAGTTATTCCATAGTTATTCACATTTCCACACAGCTCGTAAATCCTTACTCTATATAGGGTTAAGAGGGGTGCGCAAAAAGTTATTCACAATTTACTAAAGTTGTCAGATAAACTTCTTGCTCGTGTTCAAACGCATCTTATCGAGACTGGTAAGGATACAAAAACGCCACTTTTCTTCGCAGAAAAGTGGCGTTGATCAGGTCAGGGAATCTGACGAATTATCCCTGAATGAGGCTTTGGATTTCAGCAAAGCTGTAGGCGAAGGTCTGAGCGCCAGCTTTCACCTTTTCGCGCTCTTCGAACTCACCATAACCGATGAAGAGGTCGACCACTTCTTGGCACTCGAGGTCTGATACGCCGTCTCCTACCATTACGGTCTGAGTTGGATTGTATTTGGCCTTGAGTTCGTTGATGATCTCGGGCTTGCCACCGTTACGGGTAGTAGGGCTCGCGGTGAAACCGGTGTAATTTCCTTGCTCATCGAAGTGGAGGGGGACGGCGTAGACCTCATCAATGTTGAGGAACTGCGCAAAGGGTTCGATTGGTTTTTCGAATCCTCCTGAGATGATGATGACCTTCCAGTCGTCCGCTTGGAGGGCTGAGATGACCTCCTTAGCTCCAGTAGCCATCTTATCGATGTAGAGCTGTCCTACTTCTTCACAGAGCTGGAGGGTTGGTTGAATGAGGTCTAGACGCTTACCGAAGATTTCTTCGATGGCGATCTCTCCGGACATCGCGAGGTTCGTGAGGTCGATGATTTGTTGCTTTACCTCTGGACCTTTTGCGGTTGCGAGTTCGTCTACACCTTCGATCTGAGAGAGGGTAGAGTCACAGTCAAAACAGATAAGTTTCATAATATTGGGTTCTAAAAGGTTATGGTTGTATGCGCACTACTGTTCCTAGAGTGATGCGATTGTAAAGGGAGATCATATCATTATTCTGGAGGCGGATGCATCCAATAGAGCTAGGAGTCCCTATTTGCTCTTCAGCGTTTGTGCCGTGGAGATAGATATAGCGTGCATAGGTATTATGGTTACCTACCTCTAATCCAGAGAGGCGGATGATCCTGGTGAGGATCATATCTTCCTCAAGGAGGGCGTCTGAGCTATCCCAGGTGCCAACGGGGCGGCGTCCCTTGAAGATCGTGTAGAGCGGCATTCCTGCCCCGTAGAGTTCGCTTACTTGGAATGTGCCGAGTGGAGTCTTGTTGCTCCCTTCTACGCTACCAATGCCAAACTTAGAACTGGAGATCTGATAGTGCCCCCCCTGAAAGCACAAAACCTGCTCCTCGAGGGAGATGGAGACTTCCTCTGGAGCAGGTTTAATACAGCGCATCTTATTTAGGCGTCTTGTTCGCAGAGTTCGGCTCCACATGGAGTTACATCACCACAGGCATTCTCGTCGATGCCGCATGCACCTTCCGATTCATCACCGCAGCAGCTCTCTGGCATCTCGACGTCTGTGTACGGAGCCTGAGGTTTCATTCCTAGCATTTCGAGGAGTTGGACATCCTTCTCTACGAGAGGGTTCTTAGCGGTGAGGAGCTTACCTCCATAGAAGATCGAGTTCGCTCCAGCGAAGAAGCAGAGAGCCTGCCCCTCGTCTGTGAAGTGGGTACGCCCAGCAGAGAGGCGCACCTTCGCCTGTGGTACAGCGATACGCGTGATAGCGATCATTCTGACGACGTCAAATACCGTTACTGGTTCGCTACCTTCGAGAGGGGTACCAGGCATAGGCATGAGTGAGTTGATCGGGACACTCTCAGGTTGAGGGCTCATCTCAGAGATCGTCTCGATCATCTTGAGGCGATCTTCAGGAGTCTCACCGAGACCGAGAATACCTCCACAGCATACTGACATACCCGCATCTTGAGCGTTTTTGATCGTACGGAGACGGTCGTCATACGTATGGGTAGTGACGATGTTAGGGTAGTGCTCACGAGAGGTGTCTAGGTTGTGGTTATATGCAGAGACACCTGCTTCCTTGAGTGTCTTCGCTTCTTCTGGTCCGAGCTCACCGAGAGTAACGCAGAGCTCCATACCTAGCTCAGATACATCCTTGATGATATCAACTACTTGATCGAAGCGCTTAGTGCCGCCTCTAACTCCACGCCAGGCCGCTCCCATACAGAAACGGGTTGACCCTGAGGCCTTAGCCGCACGAGCACGTTCCATGACTTGCTCCTTCTCCATGAGTCTCTCGACCTGTACACCAGAGTTATAGCGAGCGGACTGAGCACAGTAGGAGCAGTCTTCTGAGCAACCTCCAGTCTTGATAGAGAGGAGGGTACAGAGTTGTACCTCGTTGTTGTTCCAGTTATCGAGGTAAACTTGTCTAGACTTAGAGATCAGGTCGAAGAATGGAAGCTCGTAGAGAGCTAGGAGTTCATCGTATTTCATATTAGAGTATTATTTGGTCCAGGACCCTTTGACGCTTGGCATTTTACCTTTGCCTACTTGCTTGTAGTTGGTCTTACCAATAGCCCCAATGAGAGGAACGTTGAAGTGTTGTTTCCAGTAGCCACTCATACTTTCACCTGTGTGGCAACCATAACTTTTACAGAACGCGGTTCTGGAGAATAGATTTGGGTTAATCTTGCTCAGGTCGGACTCATGGAGCCAGGCCTTACTCGCCGCCATGACATGACAGCCGTAGTCGAGCATGAAGCAGTATTTGTTAGAGTGGCCGAAGTAGTCGAAGGTCTTAATAGAATAGCTCTTGTGAGTATTAAATGCGGTGAGGAGTTCCGCATTCGAGTTTACCCATACGAGGGTGACATTACGTTTACTCGCTTGTCCTTCGATCCATTCTGTGAGTGGCTTGCCATCCTCCATTGAGCGCTTTTCGTATGCGGGCTTGTATACGATCCAAGTGATGTCATACGGGCTGTTGTATTTATCACGTAGTTCGTCGATACGGATGGTAGAGGCTCTGATGAAGTTAGCCCACCAGAGGTCATGTTGTTGCTTCTCTGGGCGTAGTTCTTCCCATTTTCTAAGCGCAGGGCCACCCGCCACGATGAGATGACGCGCCTCTACGAGCTGCAGGGCAAGAATAAGGGTGAGGAGGAATATCGATCTACTCATATTGGAAGAAACTAAGGTTCAGCCTATTACTAGATTTTTTACCCAATATCAATCATTTTGTTGCGCTCGGCAGTGACAACACCTCTCCGTACCACTCGCGGAGATACGGAAGCTACGCTCTGGATGACTGACATCGGTCGCTCCGCAGACTGCACAGGTGTGGAGAGCGGGAGGAGATTGTTTTCGTGCGGTGTGCTTGATTTGGTGTGACTTTCGCTTCCCTAGCTTAAAGAGCATAGGGATCGCCATCACGAGATAGTTACTCAAGCAACAGAGAGTGAAGACAAAGAAGAGGGGGCCTAACAGGATAGAACCTACTAAGAGTAAGCCTGTTATACCTGCGATGACGGCAATGGGTACAGGAAGGAAAAAGAAGAGTCGTAGCTCGAAGGAAGGATAATAGGTCGCAAAGGCGAGTAAGATCGCTGCATCGAAGAGGAGACCAGGCGAGAGGATTGAAGGAATGGTTAAGAGCGGATCGGGGTGAAGGATGCCTCCTGGGATCACGCTGAATAGAACGCTCGCTAAGATGCATGTGAGCCATCCTGTATAGAAGAATAGAGAGGTCCTAAAGCTACCCAGTCGGGCCTCTAGCCCATCGCTAAAGCTCATCATGAGGAGCGCTCCACAGACGGCGAACAGGGCATTAATACCATTTAAGTTTCCGGCGGGTACAAAGATGAAGGAGAAGATTCTCCAGTATTGTCCCGCTAGAATCTCGCCCCAGTTGAATGTTAAGAGAGAGGCAGCTTGTGGGTTCACAAGCGTTAGACCGAGCACCCCTAATTGAAAAAACGCAAGGTATCGGATCACAGAGGGGAAGGTGATCCAGCCTATCTTGCGTTCTAGTTGGTCAAGCATGATTAGCCCTTGTAGGCGTTAGCGCGCACTCCTTTGATTCCGAGCCCTTTGATGACAAAGAGTCGACCCGCATGTTCTTCGACTTCAGTCTTGTGCACACCTGTGGTGATATAGAGGTCTTCGTAGTAGTGCCCACCAAAGGCCACTGCTGTGGTCTCTAGGCATGGGATATCGATCTTCTGGATCATCTCGCCTGATTCTGGATTATAGCAGACGACACAGGCACCGTGACAGAAGGCGATCCAGAGGTTGCCTTCTTCATCGATGGTCATGCCGTCTGGGGAGGCGTCGATCTCTGCGGTAGAGAAGGCCTCACGCTCGTTAGTGAATGCGCCAGTGTCTTGGCAATAATCAAAAGCAGTCACGGCACGACGAGGGGTGTCGATGTAGTAGACTGTATCACCAGATTCGTTCCAGATGATACCGTTAGAGTTTGTTACGCCTGCATATGCGGTGTGGAGCGTCTGGTCTGGGTCTAGACGGTAGAGAGCTGCGTCCCCTTCAACCTTCTTGAGGCTGATGGTACCAGCGAAGAAGCGTCCGTCAGGGGAGCACTTTCCGTCGTTGAAGCGGTTGTTTTCTTTCTCAGGTTCTGGATCCGTGATTGGAGTACTCTCTCCTGAGAATTCATCGAGGAAGTAGAGACCATTGTCTCCAGCCCAGACGAGGCCACCGTCCTCACGAGGGACGACTGTGCCGACGCGTTGTCCGACATTGAAGATGACTTCTGTCCCTGACTTGGGGTCAAAGCGGATGATGCTATGCTTTTCGATATCAACATAGTAGATAAATCCTTCCCACCAAATCGGTCCTTCACCCCACTGCGATCTGTAATCGCCTACTGGTTCTATTGTCATAAGTATAAGGTATTAGCTGAGGATCTGTGCGCTGCCTACCATCTTAGCTCCAGGCTCCATTGCAATGGTCTTGTATGCGAGGTCTCCTTGCACATCTGCAGTGCTCTTGAGTTCGCATGTGTGTGCGACGACACTGCCCTCTACTTTGCCGTGGATGTTTACTTGGCTCGCCTTGACGTTGCCTTTAACCGCTGCGTTTTTATTGAGCGTGAGATTGCCGCTCTCAGAGGTCACTTCACCATCTACTTTACAATCGAGCGCAAAGTCACCTGAGAATTTGATGCTGCCTTCGATAACAACATCTTTGTCGAGTACGTTCGTAGCCATAGGTCTTCAAAACCATATTATGACCCTTTTGACAACCCTAGAAAAATTCACCTATATGGAATGAGGGGAAATATTAGCCTCCCTTTACCCACTCAATCCGTGAAATGTCTCGGGCCCTGCTGACTCCTAACCTTCTTAAAATGTGTAGGGGATGGGGACTGAGGAATTCGGTTGCTGAATCCTCATTGTGGAGGGAAATGCATTTTATTGAAAAAAGAATGAATGAGTTTGTGTGGTGATGCGTTCAACGAGCATGACGAAATCCTTGCGCCCATTCTTATTACTCCTGACCGCTCTTCTTGCCTTGCCATTGTTCTCATCATGCGTAGTGACGCAGATGCCTCCACCGAGAGGAGTACATGCTCCCGTAGTTCAACCCCGACCTGTTGCGGTGCGAGTACCTGCTGGGTTAATCGTGACGACGCAGCCGAACTGGTACTATGACCCGTATCGTAGATGTTATTACGATATGCAGCGTCGCGCTTATTTTAATTACCACACTGGTCGTTATTACACAGTCGCGCCTCGTCGTTATAATAATTGTGTGTATCCTCAATACTGGAATCGTCGTGGTACGTGTCCAGGCCCTCGCTCTGTCGCCTACCGAGCTCCCTCACAACATTGTCAGACGAGAATCGTGAATCCGACGATTAGGCAATCTCTTCAACGAGGGCGAGGGGCAGTCGTTGTCGCACCTCAGCCGTGTCACCAAGCCGTGACAGTGCAGCCCAGACAACAGACTAAAAAGAAGAAGACTATACGTGCGACGCTAGAGCATTTAGCTAATCGCTAGAGGGGCGGGCTCTTTGCATTCCGCGTGACATTTTCTCGAACAAGTTTATCTTATAATCTGTTATGAAGCTCATTCTGCCATTTCTACTCTCTTTATTTGTCCTCTCATGCGCTAGTACACCGCAGAAGCGTATCGAGAAGCATCCAGTAACGTATTCTAAGTTAGCTCCCCAGGATCAGGAGTTGGTCCAGAAGGGGCGCATCAAGACCGGGATGCAAAAGGAAGCGGTGTTTCTCGCTTTGGGCAAACCTGGAGATGTGAGCTATGGAGCTGAAGAGGGGCAAGACTATGAGCAGTGGAACTACTATTCAATAGAGCCTGTAGTCCGTCACCGCTTCATTAGTTCGTGGGGGATCGGATGTGACAGTGTCTTTCCTGGGGGCGTGAACCGTTGGAGTTATGGGCCAGTGACCAGTTTTGAGCCGCGTCATGCTGCGTCTGTGCGCTTTGAGCAAGGCCGTGTTACTGGGTACCAAATAAACGGAAGTCACTAATAGAACATTCATAAAGGGGGGCATCGCGTGATGGCCTCATGTAGAGCTGGGGCGTACGAGTTGTACGCCCCGTTTTTTTGAGTCCTCCATGGCTTATGGAATTTATACTTTGGACTTAATTCTGATTGGCTTGTTCTTTGGGAATGGGTGCGGGGGGGGCTTGGTCAGAAACGATAATAGCGGGTGTGTGAGGCTTTTTATCGCCTTTAATTAAATTTAATATTCAATCGAATGTCTTGATAATTATTGCGATCAATATGAATACTTAAGATATGCAAATATCTTTTTTGTTGCATTTTGGGGGGTGTTGGTTACTACTTGATTGTGTTAAGAAAACAAAGTGAGTCAGTGCTACATATCCCTAGAGGGAGTGTATTTGGGTACGACGTGCCCCTTTTCACTACTGAGAGTGACATTCAGTTGGGGGGAGGTACTCATTACTTGCTAGGTAAGAATGGATTAGGAAAAACGACCTTACTAAAGACGCTTTCCGGGTTGCACCAGGCGATGGAGGGGCGATGTGAGGTGAGTAAGGATGTGTTGTACGTGCCAGAGGATTTAGCTTTTGATCATGAATTAAGTGCGGAGGTCATTTTGCAAGCTCTCTTATCGAAGGTGGCTTATCCGCTAGCGCTCGAGTTATCCGAGGAGATCGGCTTAGCGACTAGTAAGCCGTTTGGGCAGCTCTCTAGTGGGAATAAGAGAAAGGTGCTTTTCTTGCTCGCCGAGTTTCAGCTCTATGGTCGATCTGGAGCGGTGGTGATGATGGATGAACCCTTCTCTGGTCTAGATCAGGAGATGCGACAATTTGTTCACCAGAGGTGGAACCAGGATGCGGTGACTAGGGTAGTGAGTCACCATCCAGCTAATGTAGCGACTCGCATTAGGAGTGCGCTGATTATCAAGGATGGTCAGCTGACGCACCGAGAGGGAGATTATTGTTGGGAGGAACTGAAGTCAGAGGTGTTATGAATGCGTTTAAATTAGGAATAGCCCTCGTATGGCATAAGAAGACATGGGCCATCGCTCTCATGGCGATGGTACTAGTTCCGATCTTATTCCCTTATCTGACGCCATATGAGTATAATAATGGGGTGCTTCAGCCGGCGCGAGCGCAGGCGGCATGGGGAATCGCGTTGACCTTAGGGATGCTCTGGGGGCTTTATGTTGCAGCGGATCTGGGCGCATACTTTCGTCGTACCCAGTTAGCAGACTACTTCTACTCTACTGGAGTTAGTAAGCTCAGACTGATGGGGCAATGTTGGCTCGTCCCTGTCATCTGTATAGTGCCCCTCGTCTTACTTGCAGTATTAGTATGTTTACTCTTTTGCACACCGTCGCATTTCTTTGAGGCTAAGCTCTGGAGACAGACGAACTTACAGTTCGCTACCTGTTACTTATTGACCTTCTTGCCATTGAGCGCGTTGGCCCTTGCCTTGAGTAATCGGTTTTCTGCGCTGATCGGCTATATGGTATCCGTTGGGTTAGCGGTATATGGGTTCTACGGGGTAGGTTATTTAGAGCAGCTATTGCAGAAGCAGACGATTCCATTTCTCGACTTTATCTGGCACATTTCACCTCATTACCATGTCGGTGATTTGACCTCCCGCCTAGTGTTCAAGATGGGGTCATTAACGGGGAGTGTCTTCTTCCAGACGAGTCTTTATCTCCTAGCAGTTGGGATATTCCTCATTACAGGCGCTATTATTATCTTCCGAGGTAAGATGCAGCGTACGATCTGGCAGTTCATCTGTGTCAAACGATTCACTCCTGCACTGTTGCTACTTTCTCTTATCCTGTTTGGGGTATCAAATGTCTCACGACAATCAGAGGTGAACCCGCTGTCAGTCTTTGGCAGTGCCTATGGGAAGACAATCGCCATGGGGATGCAGAGCCCGATCGAACTTATATGGCATGAGGGAGCTAATGATCATCATGAAGAGGCGGAGAATCTGGAGGCGGGGGAACTCCACATGCATGTAGTGGAGAAGAAGGTCGATTACCCGAATAATCTCAAAGGGTTTATCACGCATCTCGATGATCAGAAGAAGGCGAGAACGAACCCTCTAGCGAACCGTAAGCTACACCGCTCCTTTATCCGCGGGACAGTAGAACGTAAGATCAAGCTCGCATGGCGGATGGATCCTGCACATTACGATAATTACGCGAACTATCACTTCTTCCTCACTGAATCTGGAGTCGCCGAGCGGGAGCGTAATTACCAACATGCGATCTCGATTGCTGAGCAGACTTTGCATCACTGCCGCCGCCATGTAGATGACCCTCAGGCTATGATTACGGCCTCAGCGGCAGCCCAAAATGTCGTCGATGTGATGCTCACCTTCCAACAGCGTGAGGTCGCCTATGATACCTGTGAACCATGGTTTGCCGTTGCTCAGGAGCATCTCGAGCGAGGGGCTCTCTTGGTATCCAGTGAGCGTTTTCCTTATCCCCCTTCATATCGAGAATCGATGCTGGCCAATCTGAAACGTCTCCAGGCTGTCCAGCAGGGACTCATTACTAAGTCACAAGAACTCTCTGCTCAACTCTAATACTATGAACGATTACGCATCCTTACCCGCTGCCGACCTTCTTGGTCAGGTCTTTGCGTGTTGCACTCGGTTAGGCGTGTCTGATATCCAGATCCGAGCCAATCGACATATCTATGTAGAGATGCATAGTGGTATGGAGAAGCTTGATGAGTTTGGAGAACTTTCACCAGAGATGGTGGCTAACCTCTTCATGCTCCTGATGCAGCATAAGCAATCTGAGAGCCATGGCTTCTCCGATGAGGGGAATAAGTCAGATCAAGAACTCTTAGATGAAGCGATCGAGGAGTTTAAGCGCACGAAGGTAGCTGACTTTTCTTGCGGAGGGATCGAGTACGGAGAGGGGCAGGTCTCAGGGCGCTTGAGGATTCAGACACACTTGAGCTCGAGTGGACTCGGGATTACGTGCCGTATTCTGAACGACGGAATTCCGCCTTTGGATATCCTAGGAATCGAACCGGATGTGGTAGAGGCTCTACAGCGCGGAGTACAAAAGCGAGCAGGACTCTGTCTGGTAACCGGTCCAACAGGATCTGGTAAGTCGACCACCCTGGCTGCGATCATTGACTGGTGCCGACAGAACCACAGTAAGCATATTGTGACGATCGAGGATCCGATCGAGTATGCCTATCCTCATGATATGGCTGTCCCAGGATCAGATGAGCGGATGCTAGCGCCCGCCATCATCACCCAGCAGGAAGTAGGACGCGATATTCATAACTTTAAACAGGGGCTCAAGGACGTACTGCGGAAGGCTCCCCATATTATCCTATTAGGGGAGATCAGGGATCAGGAGGCGATGGAGACTTGTATGGAGGCTGCTCAGACGGGGCACCTGGTCCTCTCTACGCTCCATACTACCGGAGCGGTGAAGACGATTGGCCGGATCCTAGAGTTGTACCCTAAGGACGCCCACTCGGCGGTACTGAGTCGCCTCTCTGAGGTGCTGATCTTCGTCCAATCTCAAGGGCTTCTCAAGGGAACGGAGAAGAGGGTGCTTACCTACGAATTTTTAAACAACACAGATGACTCCACAGCGGCCGCGATCATGCACTATGATAAGGGTAGTAATGCATTAGAGGATGCGATCATGCGTTCCGGCAATGTCCGCTGGGATGCTAAGCTGAAAAGCCTGCTAGAGAGTGGAGCCATCTCACAAGAGACTTTCGATAACGCCAGACTTAGTCGGGAGGATGAAAATGCCTTCTGATGATGTACAGCCTGACACATCGGATAAACCAAAAACAAAAAGAGCAATGAAAAAGCAAAATGCACTAAAACCAGGGTTAACTCTCATCGAGTTAACAGTCGTTATCGTAGTACTCCTCTCACTCATTGGGGTGCTGTTCGTTGGAGCCACCGCATGGAAGAATGGATCGAACAGGGCCACCTGTATCGTGAATATCCGTAACTTCCAGCAAGCGATGAGAAGTTACACTAACCTACACTCGGATCAACTCACTGCTGAAACGGATGCGCTAGGTGCTGCGACGGGGAATACCTCGATCAGCATTGGGGACCTCATTACACGTTCGTTCATTGAGGGAACAGGAACCGCTCCATCTGCAACTTGTCCACTCGATGGAGACGCCTATACCTTCGGGACAACTGTTCCTGCGGTAGGTTCGGCATGGGCAACATGCGCGAATGCGACATCTGATGAACACGCGCCTTCTGATACTGGGGGATGGTAAGAGGTAAGCAAACATCGATGCCTATTCTTAACCTACAAGTTTGAGGGGCGGACTCGGTCCCCCCTAAGCTTTTTTAACAGACACCATAATGAGCCCAGATGGGCAGCCTATTTTCCGTAATTGTTACCGTACTGAATGAATCCCTTTACCGCATACAAGAGAGCAAGAACTCTCAAGAATACTTCTAGTCGCCATAAGAATGAGAATTGGTACCTAGACGCGGTGGAGTTAAAGGAGCAGTTACACTACGTTGTTACTAGTGATCACCAGATTCAGCTCTTCCACCTAGATGTTGCCAGTCAGGCTTGGACGCTGATTGCCTCATACTCTAAGGCTGATCTAGTAGATGAGGAACAACACCATGCACATATAGAAGCCGTCATGGCAGAGGTGGCGATCGACCCTGAGGTCGGAATGGGAGTCATCCTCCACCAGACGAATGACTTCATCTTACGTGAGGGGCGTCATAAGTATGATGATCTCGACATAGAGCAGATTAATGACCTTTTGACCTCTGTCCCTGAGGATGTTTTAGACGACCCTAAGGCTCAAGAAAGCGCCCTTATCCGTCGAGCATATCCACTCTCTCCACAGGCTAAGGAACAGGGGGGATATCTAGTGGGGAATGTCAAAGATGATTACACGTTGTTTCTACAAGCATGGAGAGAGTACGGGAATGCCCAGAACCTCCCCGTAACGACTCAACTTTTTGCTTCTCCACCATGTATCCTGACGTACTTGAAGCGTCTCGTCGCTGATTCGACTGGTGAGAAGACGATCGGGGTATTAGTGATTGGGAAGCAGATTTCTTACATTGCTTTTTTTGACTCGGAGGAGAAGCCTTTATTTTACCGAGCGTTGCACCACTTTGGCGGGAGCTTACCGAATCAGCTGCCTAAGACGATTCAGAATACGGCGGTGCAGATGCAGGTCGAGGAGTATGATCTGTATTACGCGTTTGCCTCCGATGACCGTTCCGCTAATGAGCAGTTAAAGCTTAAGTTCGAGCTCTCTAGTGAGCAGATCGTCCCAGAGGAGATCGAGTGGAATGCCCGAGAGATGAAGAGGGTTGAGCTGGCGGCGATGAGTCATCATCAATTTACACAAGACCTACCAGATTCACTCCTTCAGTCCTTTATTGATTATGAGGAGCAAGAGTTGGCGCAGTTCCCGACGCAGCAGGAGATGAAGATTCTCAATTACTCGGATACCGTCAAGAAGGTCGCCTGGGGGCTAACGGGATTAGTCGCTGTTTTGCAATGCTTCTTCATCTACCGAATGGTCTCCCAATCGGAGTGGAAGTTTAATCCACAAGAGATCACGATTCTGAATGCGACCATCTCTCACTATAATACGGTTAAGAGGGCTATGGTCAGGGAGGAGTCTCTATTAGAGGACCGTTCTAAGTCTTGGGAGACCTTGGAGTTTTTAGTGCGCGCGTTTCCGTTTTCACAGGGGTTTATGGTAACGGATTATCGCTATAATACGGTGCCTATCCAGTCTGCTAAGATCGCGAAAACAGGCTTAGTGAGAACATGGGAGATTTCTGGGTATGCCCAATCCAGTGCAGAAGAGCGTTTGAATGAGCTCCGCTCAGCAGACCAAGTTCGCCAGATCTTTAGAGATATGGAGGTGAAGTCCTACATTCCTGATGGCGACTCTCGTAACCTCATTGTGAACCTAGAGGTATCCACTAGTAATTCATCTCCCTCCCACCCTCTACGATTCAGGGCCGTCGTGACACAGCGGATAGAACCATCTGACCCCCTAGCACTGCACATCAAATGAATTACCGTACAGGCATCATTATCTTCAATATAGCTATTCCGCTGGTTATCTTAGTGGTCGTGACTCTCGTGACTGCTAATTTTAAGGGGGGGCTCAAACGTACCTTTGATGAACGCTCTCAGGCATTTAAGCAGAGTACCTTATTGAATGAGGAGATCGAGAAGGTGAGCGCCGCGACCGAGACGTATAAGTCTGATTATGCTTCCTCATGGTCTAAGCTGTTTGAAGGGGAGGTCTCCACACAGGTGACGAAGACCTTGAATAAGATCATGGCGGAGATCTCCAGTGATGACTTACAGCAGACCTCCTTTAGGGTCTCGGATAAGAAGTCCCGTTTCACGGCAGGGATGAAGTACCCTAGTACTTCATTGGAGCTATCTTTCAGAGGGAAGTATTCCCATATGCAGCTGGCGATTGCGGAGTTTGAGACCCAGTTGCCACACTTTCAGCTAGAGGCTCTACGAGTACAGCCTCCTACCGACGGGTCGAGTCATCTCGACTTTCAGCTTAACTATATTGTTTGGAAAAAATGAGAGCGCTGATGATACATATTATAGCGGTTCATCTCGTCGTCATGATGACGAGTAACGGGAATGAAGCGGCTCGTGAGATCGAGGCTCAACTGACGGCCTCTCGGTACCAGTTCGACTCTCC
>WTJZ01000291.1:15824-26125 GCA_011524615.1 Akkermansiaceae bacterium
CAGGGGCAGAGCTTGCCCGTACAATATCGCGGACAGAACTATCAGCTAAGGGTCGAGAGCATTACCCCTACAGGCATTAACTTTAAGGAGGTCAATACGGAGGAAGAGGCTCTGAGAGAGCTGAACAAACCGATAGTGAAGCGGGTTAACTCTTCCTCTAAGGGGCGCGCGGAGCGTCTTCAGTCTCTCCAGAATAGCGCGAGCCAACCATTAGTGCTCGGTGCAGACCCTATTAAGATTAAGTAACTATGAAGAAGCCACCCCAATTATTAACGTACATGATGCTAGTCGCTCTGATGAGCATGAGCAGTCTATTCGCCCAAGGGCTCAAGAACCTCATCCCAGGTTCTGAGAAGGAGGAGGAAGAAGAGGTCGTAGAGTTTGTCCCGATAGAGCAGTTTGATGACCGAATCGTACTGAACTCGGCCCCTTTGAATACGATCTTTCAGTTCTTAGCCGAGGAGGCCGAGAAGCAGTACTTCCATAATGCGTCTTTAGCGGCACCGACATATAATGTGACGGGAAACCTCAATATCGGAGATCCTATCCAGCAGATGAAGGAACTCGCCTTCATGCATGGAATCAAGATCTATGAGAAGGGGGATACGGTATATGCATTCACCTCCGCCGAACTCGATCGTATTCCGTATGAGGAGTGGCATTACCAGTTACGATACCTCCGTCCTGATGATATTGATCAGGTGAAGTTGTTGCTCAGACCCTTTCTCTCTAATCCAGCTGGGGGGAGAAGCGTCGTGAATTATGAGACTAAGACGAATACGCTGATCGTCATTGATAGAGAGGAGAGTCTGAAGAAAGTACGCGAGTTCATGGCGCGGGTCGATAAGCCTAAGGAGCAGGTTTCGGTCGAGGTGAAGATTCTCCGAGTGAACTCTAATGAGGGCTCATTCAGTGGGGTAGATTGGTCGAACTCGCTAGGGGCCGCAGGGCTTCCGATTTCTGCGACGAGGAGTCTGAACCAACTCTTCAATCTCGGGGAGGCTAATCTCGAGAGTACTAATACCCTGCTCTCTTCTACCACCGCCACATTGGCTAATGAAACCGTTGAGTCTGCGACTGCGGGGCTCGTTCTCTCTCCGGCGCAGATCAATGGTGTCCTCCGTGCGCTGAATGAGCAAGACCTCTCCCGTGAGCTCTCGAGCCCGACGGTGATTACAGAGGATAATGAGGAGGCGGCTATCTCGATTATTGACCGGATTCCGATTGTAACGACGACAACGACTGCAACCGCGAACGGTACTGATACCGCGGAGGAGGTCCGCTATCTCATCGACTCTGAGGACCCGACGATCACCGACGGTGCTGATCAAACAAGGGAAGTGGGGATCACGATCTCAGTGGTGCCTGCTATGCTCCCAGATGGGACTATCCGAATGAAGCTCCGCCCCCGTAGTGCCCAGATTACCGAATTTGTCCAAGGAGTGAATGCAACTTACCCGAGGGTCACAGAGGCAACGGTGGAAGCGATAGCCAGGGTTCCGAATGGACACTCGCTTATTATCGGAGGCTTCTATGGTAGTAGTCTGACTCAGAATAATAGTGCGGTTCCCCTATTAGGGAGAATTCCAGGATTAGGGATGGCCTTTAAGAGTAATCAGGAGGTCGAGGAGCGTACCTCGCTCGTATTTATCGTGACGCCGAAGAAGTATAACCCAGCCTGCATCGGGTCTAATCATTCGACCTACCGTGAGACGTACCAAGATCTCGTCTTCCGTGAGGCTGAGGCGGCACTCGCAGGGGCTGAGGCTCGTCCGCTTTTGCCAAGTCCACCGGTGAAGAAGAAGGTTGTTACGCAAACTGCGACACCTCCTAAGAAGTCGACCACCAAGTCGATCCACTTTACTGCTCCAGATCGTCGCAAGCATAATCATAAGCGTAGATAAGATGTCATCATTGCTACAACAGGCCTATCTCGGAGTAGAGCAAGCACTTCAGTCTACTGAGGTCGTCGACCATGTCTGGAAGGACTGGTTCCATGAACTCGTGATTAGTCCTGGAGAGAAGACTCAAGACCCTATTGATTGTCTCGCGACACAGATGGCAGAGACTCTGCCAGATCTCTATTCGCAGGCGAAGCAGGTGATGGTGATCGGAGAAGCCGTGAACGAGGTGTCCGGAGCTCAGCTCACCCGTATCCCCTTTGCTGCGCGGATGATGACGCCGACGGCCTTCTATGAAAAGCACCCTGAGATCGCGGATCTCGCCCGCCAGCTTCATTGCCCTGTGTCCTATGCCGAGGGAGCGGAGGTCATCGGGTTAGCTACCATTAACCCAGTGGCGGGACTGATTCTGAAGGAGGAGCTAGTGAAGTTGGTCGAAGCATCTGAGGGGTATACCCCCTTTATCTCACTAAGTTTGATCAACCATCGGGGCTGGGGACAGATGAATCATAAGCACTTTAATTGGGCTAAATAGATAATTTAGGTATTTTTCGCATGATAGATTATGATGGTATTAGTTATAACGAGAAGATCTCTAAGATTATTCTCGCTACCTTGGCGCGGCATAATCCGCAGTATGAGAATATCACCCATGAGCTAGTTCCCAGTCGCGTCTCTCGACTCTCCTTCATGGCTGCGATAGCGGAGTGTAGTGGGTTGGCCTTTTTGCCTCGGATCGCTGAGTTCTGTACACCCGAGCTACTGGAGAAGTGCTCTGCGAGTATGATGACCAGAGGTCGGTTTGTCCCGATCATGGTCAATAATGATAAGCTGCTGGTTGGGTTGGCGAATCCGTGGAACACGACCTATGAGGGGTATCTGAACCAGCTCTTCCCTGATTATGAGATCGAGCCTGTAGTGACCATTTCTCCGGAGGTGGGTAAGGCTATCGAGAGCGGCTTGACCTCTAATGAGCCGACGGACAGTGAGTTACAGGCGATTGAGGTAGAGGAGGAGGTAGAAGAGATCCGTGATTTCGATATTACCCAGGAGTACGAAGAGCCTATTATTCAGCTGGTGGCGACGATTATGGCTAAGGCGGTCAAGAAGCGCGCCTCGGACATCCACTTTAAGGTCGAGAAGGATTCGTTCTACTACAGTCTGCGAGTCGACGGGGATCTAGGAGCGAAGACTGAGCTCCCTATGAAGCTGAAGGATCGACTCGACGCTTATCTGTTAAACTTAATGAAGCTCCCAACGGAGCTGCGTAATACTGCTCCTGGGATATCAGGGCGTTTCACTGTATCGTACTTTAAGCGCTCCATCGATATCCGTTATGAGCGTCACCGTACGTATCGTGGTTATCATGTGACGATGCGTCTGCTGGATAAGGGGAACATCGAGGTGACGCTCGGGAAGGGGTCTCTCGCCTTTGATGAGGAGACTATCTTTGAACTCTATCGGGCGATGCAAGTACCAGCTGGGATTATTGTCATGAGTGGGCCGACGGGGTCTGGGAAGTCAACGACGCTGAATGCGATTCTGAGAGAGCTGAATCGCCCAGAAGTGAATATCTTAACCTTAGAGAACCCCGTGGAAGACGAGATTCCAGGGGTGACGCATTGCGATCTGAAGAGCGCTAAGGAGTTCAAGCCAATGATCTCGAGCTTTATGCGGAGTGACCCAGACATTATTCTGATGGGTGAGGTGAGGGACTATGACTCTGCGGAGTTAGCCATTGAGGCAGCCGTGACGGGGCATAAGGTATTGACGACCATTCATACGCAGAGAGCGTCACAGATTATTGAGCGCTTCGAGCAACTCGGAATTGAACGTTGGAAGATCGCGCAGACCCTGAAGGCCGCGTGCGCTCAGCGTCTGGCAAAAATCTTGTGCCCGCATTGTAAGCTAGATGTGCATGGTATCAGTGACCATGATCGCCGTGTCTATAACTTAGGAGAGGAGTGGTCAGAGGCTGATATCTGTGAGGCGAGCCCTAATGGCTGTCCTGAGTGCCGCTTCTCTGGATATGCGGGGCGTTCTGCGATCTTAGAGATCATCCCTATTAACCCGAAGCTCTCCGACCAACTCTCCAAGGGGGAGATCTCGCCCTTTGACCTAGAGCAGATCGTGCTCGACCAGGGGGCGCTCCCGAGCCTGCGACGTAGTGGGTTACGCCTCTTACGAGAGGGAAAGACTGACCTGAAGTCCCTGAGTAAAGTAATCGATATGACCTATGCCAGTTAAGAAGCCCCAATCACAAGAAGCCGTGAAGGCTACTCCTGCTACGTCCCCTGTGGAGAAGAAGCTCTCGCAGGAGCAGGAGTTGGCGGTACAGGTGATCAAACCTGAGGAAAAAGTTCCTTTTTGGCAGCGCGATGTTCCCTTCCTCTCTGGGCCCAAGAAGGTCAAGTTCAAGACGAAAGACCTCATCCAATTCTACCGAGGAGTAGGGTCGATGCTGAAGGCGCAGATGAATACCTCTGACGCCCTGCATTACTACAGTAAAGGACTGCCTAATAAGAAGTTTGCGGAGAAGTTACAGGCTATCAGAACCGATATCGGTAACGGGATGAGTACCAAGGAGGCCTTCGTGAGGGCTGAGTGCTTTAATGACATGACAATCGGGTTAGTACAGTCAGGAAGTGATGCGGGACGGCTGGACAAGGCCTTTGCGGCGTTGGCCAACCGGTTGACAACGGATCAGATCTTTCAGAAGAAGCTGAAGAAGGTGATCATGATCCCCTGTATCGTGATTCCGATCCTCTTAGGCACGTTTATTGTCGCCCAGATCCAGGTCGTTCCGCAGGTAGAGGGGATGCTCAGTCAGGTGAAGCAGGAGCCTGACCCTATCTCTAAGATGGCCTTCCAGTTTAGTCACTTAGTGCAGGACTTTTGGCCTGTGTTCGTGGCCTGTCTGGTCACCTTTATTTTGATTTTAGTCTTTTCGGAGCCAACCCGCCAGTTCGCCTTGAACCTCTTGATGTCGCGTTGGCGTATCCTGAGGAATCTGATCATGAGTCTACGGCAGATGACGCTACTCTCGACGATCTGTCTCTTACACTCGAATGGGATTAACCTCGCCCGCTCTGTCCGTGTCTCTGCGAATACGGTCAAGGGAAGCTCTCTCTATAAGGAGATCCTAGAAGCTGCTGATCGCTATGAGCAAACGGGGATTCCCATTGCGATGGCCTTTAGTAAGTACACTTCTATTGACGAGCAGGTGTGCCATATGATGGCGATCGGTGAGCGTTCCGCCTCGATCGATGATAACCTTCGTCTGATGGCTGATATGTATGAGGAGGAGGCAGAGAATAATATGGAAGCACTGACCCATATCGTCAATGCCCTCGTACTCTTCATCGCGGTAGGTCTCATCGCCGCGGTCTTCATCTCCAGTTTCTTACCGATCTTTCTCATGGGGCCTCGTCTCATGCAAAACTCGCTCTAACTATGCAACAAACCCGACTCGATCTCTGGCTTCGTAAAAAGTATGCGTACCAAACGCAGGTCTCTACCTATCGCCTCCCTGAGGAACTCCCGGAGGGATTCCATCAACAGGCTGAGGTTACAGAGCGCGAGCAGGTGTCGAATAAGGATTACCGTTATCTTCTAACCTTTAAGAAGGAGGAGGAGGCGGAGGCCTTTATCTCCACGTTGCGAAAGCAGAATATGCTCTTCTCTTCCTGTATCATTGAGCGGGAGGGGGCGTTGGCGCAGTTCTTATGTAAGCGCGAGCGCAGTCTGACTTACTTTCTGATTTGGCGCGCCGCCATGGCTCTCCTGATTATGACGGTTGGCGTACAGCTCGTGCTCTATCTGGCTAAGCCAGAGACCAGAGAGATGATCCAGTCTGCTTGGGAGGAGTTCCGTAAATACACATAACTATGATGACACCACGATTACAAAAGGGCCTTACATTGATCGAACTGACACTAGTGATTACGGTGATTCTCGTTCTGATGTCGATCTCAGTCTACTCGACAGGGGCATACACCGATTGGCAAAAGGGGCGTGCCGCCTCTGAGACCCTGAGAAAGGTCTATGTCGCACAGCGCCTCTACCTAGCGGATAAGCCTAATACAGTGGTCGCAAACCTGACGAGTGATGACCTCTTGCCTTACCTTCTCGACTCTTCAGACGAGTTTCCGACGATCGAGGATCTCGACGGGAATCCCTTGACGATCTCAGTCTCAGTGACTCCACCAGTGGCGCTCTCATCTGGAGGCTCTCTCTATGATCCCTCAGGATCCACGACAGATTCTCTCTGGGATATCGGTGAGTATTGAGTAGGACGTGGAGATGAAAGAACCTCTCAGATTTCTCTGAGAGGTTCCTCGCTTACACTGGGTAAGTACAACAAGGCTTAGTCCCTATTACGACGCGTAAAGAGTGCCAGTGCACCTAATCCAATGAGGGTGAGGCTCGAAGGCTCCGGAATGGCTCGTAGCACGAGCGCAGAGACCGCTGTGACGTTGCCGTTAGGGTCATCAGTCGTGATCACGAGGTTACCACTGCCATCGGTATAGAGCCCAGTGAAGGAGACGAAGGCATTCGCTCCATCATCATGAACGTTGGTGAGTGACTGGCCATCCACGGTATAGGTTGTGTCTGTAACAGTCCCATTGTTTACGAAGCCGTGTCCGATAACGAGAGAGTACTCTAGTGAATCGTCTAAACCTGAGAAGGAGAGTACGAGTGAAGCTGGTCCGCTACTATCATATTCTCCAATCCAGTCCGTCAGGACGGTGTCGTCATAGCCGATGATCCCTGGGAGATCCATACTATCAGCAGAGTCTGAATTATAGAAGATCCCTGTCGCAGTCGAAACATCGGCATCCCAAGAGAAGCCTACTCCTGTACCATTGATGTCAGAGAGTGTCCCTCGTGCACCAGCAGCATGCGTAAAGATAGTAGAGGAATCTGGAGCAACGTCACCAAAGTCAATAGCAAAGGCGTCTCCAATCACGACGGCGGTGTGTCCTAGCATAGTGAGTGACATACTCGCTAGTATAGTAGTCATTTTCATAGTTAATAAGTAAACGAGAGGGCACACTCTCGAGTCCTTATAAACTAAGCGTTGATGTGATATTTATCAACAAAATAATGCTTAATTTGCACATTTGGTTGTTTTTGTCGCGTTGTGAAAATTGATGTTGTTCTTGGTAAAAGTGGAGGGGTTACTCGGCTGAGGCTTGGACTAGAGGCGTCACGACCTCAGGAAAAGTGGGCGAGGCTAGTGAAGATGGGGTGGGATGTTACTCGAGTGTCCTGATGTATGAGAGCAGGTCAACCATAGTTTGGTCAGGGAAGGAGCCAAACGATCGAGGCATGAGAGAGCGGCTATTTACATTTCCCTCGGTGTGGATGAGGTGACGTGGAATGAAAGTGGTGATGCCACTAGCCCCGATCAACGTGGTGCCTTTGTTCGTCTTATTTTTGATCATCCCTAGCTCCACACTACCGTCAAAGAGGGTGATGGAATAGAGGGCATAGGCACTCTCTACAGCGTCGTCTGGCTGTACGATCGCGGTGAGGAGGTGCTCGGGATTACGGCTGGCAGATCCATCCAGTGGAGGTCCGACAGCCACGCCTTGGTCTCCTACAGCGTGGCATGCGAGACAGGCGCTAAAGAGAGCCTTGCCCATCTCAGGGTTTCCGTTCAGTTGCTTAGAGGCCTGATAATAGTGCTCGACCTTTGCGGTACGCGCGGCCTTCTCTGCAGATTCCTTCTGTGTCGCTTTGGCGAGGAGGTCTCGGCTGGGAGCATTATGGAGGAAGTGTGCGATACGGTATGCGGAATCGTAGTCGACTAATTCCGCTTGGAGGGATCCATGGGAGATGAGTTTAATGACGAGGCCGGCTCCATGCTTGGAGTAGGAGAGGCGTCGCGCAACGATCGCACGCTGGCTCTCTGATAAGGATGGCACCCACTGCTGGAGATGCGCGTACGCCTTGTCAGGTGTCGCGATCGTGAGCGCGGCAACCGCGGAAAGCGTTTGGGAGAAGGTGAGGTCATCGGCCTTCAGCAGATTTTGATAGACCTCTGCGGTGACTTGTCTGGACTGGCCGAGCGCCTTGATGGTCTCGCTACGTAGTTGCGGAGACGTCGTGAGTAGGTCTGTGAGCTCAGGGATGTGATAGGGAGAGTGCAGGGTGGAGATGTGCTGGAGACCGAGCCTGATCTTGCTCGGGTTATCAGATCTCAAGAGTTGTGAGATGTGTGGGCGGAGGAATCGACAGACGTTAAAGGTATTGATCGAGGAGACACACTGGTAAGCGATGTCGAGCATCTCCTCAGGGCGTTGGTCAAAGGCCGCCTTGGCAATGCTCGCGATACTGGGTTCGCTGAGTAGTTCTGAGAGCGTAATGAATGTGTGAGGGTCGATCTCGGAGTGAATGATCGACTCCCAGTTCTGGGCAAAGATCTGCACCAGTCGCTCTTTTGGGAGAGCTTGCATGGCCCAGAGCTGATTGACCTTCGGGGATTCATCGGCTCGATCAGACTGGAGGTATTGGTAGAGTTCCGCAGGGTAGAGTTCGAGTGCCTTTCGTGCGAGGAATCGCTCGAAGTTCTCTTCATAACCAGCGCCGAAGGTCAGCGAGTCAACAGGTGCATGACATGCGGAGACTAGTAGACTGATGGTGTTTTGGTTGGCCACATTGACCTCGGCCAATGTTCTTAAGACTTGAGAGCGAACCATCGCATTGTCGTCATGGATGTATGGGGTGAGTAGATGCGCGACCGTCTCAGCAGACGGGCTGTATGAGGCGAGAGATCTGATCGCTTCTCGTCGGATATCACCGTCATGATGAGCGAGGGTCTGTGTCATCAAGGTGGCGTCCAGCTCGGAGAGCTCTTCCAGACACCAGAGCGCGAGGATCATGACATCCTTATCATAGTTTCCTCTGAGGATGCTCTTGAGTTCAGGGATCAGCGCGGTCTGGTTTTGGTCGACGATCTGCTTCCAGGCGGCTCTCTTCTCCCACAGGGTGTGACCTTCGGTGAGGTGTTTGATCAGCTTCTTTGGTGATGCAACCGCTACATTTGGGACGGCAAAGGGACGCTGAGATTCGTGTCTGACTCTCCAGATACGGCCATGTGAGCGGTCTCGGTCTGGGTGGTCGGTGCTGATCTCATTATGTGAGACGACCTTATTATACCAGTCGGCGATGTAGAGGCAACCGTCAGGACCGAACTCAATATTCACGGGGCGGAACCATTCATCTGAGCATTGCAGAAGATCGTCGAGATGCTCTGCCACGATCTCACCACTAGGGAGACGGTCGATTTTGACCGCATTGATGGTACGGGTGATCGGGTTAGCTAAGAATGCTACATCATTAGCCCACTCCTGAGGGAAGCCATACTCCCCGTCTTCAGAGAACGCGAGACCTGAGATTCCGGTGCCTCCTACCCGGAATGAATGCACCGAATTGATTAAGGGTTGGTAATCACGGATCTTTTCTCCCCCGATACCGCTGATGCCTGTTTGGTCCTCCATGGGCAGGACTGAGACGCCGAGGTCATTCGCTGAGGTGGCGTACCATTGCCCATTGCTCTTCACCTGATAGCCCCAGACATTATCGCGAGCGACATTTAGCACCTCGAGGTGTTCTCCATTGATGCTATAGCGCAGGTTCTTCGCATATGTGATGGGTACCTGTTTCCCGTTCTCGGTCAGTGTCACTGTTCCCGAGTTGAGAGCACCGTGGGAGAAGTTAAGCCATCCGCCTGGACCGCGCACGATGGAGTGCGCCATGGTATGGGTATCAAAGATGCCGAAGCCCGACATCTCGGTATGAACCTCATCCTGCACCCCATCCTGATTAGCATCATTGAGGAAGTAGAATTCTGACCCGTGAGCTACGTAGCACCCATCCTTATATGGATAGATACTCTGAGGGATGGTGAGCCCGTCCGCCCATACGTGTAATGGGGAGGTGGCGGTTTTGGTAGGGTCTTCCATGATCAGGATCTGATCAGACCCTCTATTCTCCAGCTTATAGAGGGAGAGGATGCGAGAGACCTCGGGATACTTGTCTGCGAGGTTAGGGTCGGTCATCATGGAGACCGCAGTACGGAAGTTGATGCCTGTGACAGGATCGAGAGGGTACATCCGTGCCGTTTGCGTCCAGAGTCGTCCTGCATCATCGAAGGTAAGGTCAATGGGATTAATGATCCCATGTTCCTCCGAGGCGACGAGTTCAATGGTGAATCCTTCTTTGAGCGTGAAGGTCTTTAGTTGCTCAGCGGGAGAGAGGGCATGGTCATTCCCCTTGCCGTAGCAAATGGTGGATGCGAAGGCGATACTGAATAAAATTTGTCTCATAGTCTTACTGACAATAAGCAGTCAGATCGCCGATTCAGACAGTTGGGAGGTAAGATTACGGAACTTA
>WTJZ01000124.1 GCA_011524615.1 Akkermansiaceae bacterium
TCTTGGACTGGACTAGGCTTCTTGCGTGAGTGCTTGAAGTAGAGGTAAATGATAACGAGTCTGTGAAAGCCGTAGAGCGAGAGAGCTAGCGTGATAAACGTGTAGATCGAGAACCAGATGATAGAAAAGGAGTTCATTTTCGCTAAAAACCCTTAATTGGGCAGGCGTCTTGTGGGCGAGGTTCGTAGAACTGTCAAGGATGTTTACTGGTAGGACGCGAGAGGGTGCGATTATGGAGGTTATGTAAAGCTCTATTTATTTGTGTAATCTGATTGTGTTCGTGTATTTCGTGAGGTCATGGCTGATCGGTTATATATTTTTTAAAAAAATGTTCCACATTTGAGAAATTAGCTCTAGTTTATCACTCCTACCTAACAAATTCGCCACTCGGTGGCGGTATTTACTTTAACTTACTTTCATGTCTAACGATTCTAACGAACCAAAACCAAATCCAGAGAATCAAAATGGATTTAACTGGAGATCTGCAGTACTTATTGCGATAGGGCTCGGCCTCTTTTGTGTCA
Organism: Akkermansiaceae bacterium; assembly: GCA_011524615.1. Lineage (GTDB taxonomy): Bacteria > Verrucomicrobiota > Verrucomicrobiia > Verrucomicrobiales > Akkermansiaceae > WTJZ01. The sequence continues at coordinate 525 of WTJZ01000124.1, forward strand.
TTATGTTCAACCCTCTGAATAATAATGAGGATAAGATTACCTTCACCGAGTTTAAGACACTCCTGAAGGAGAACCGTGTTATCCTAGATAAGCAAGACGGGTTCCCGTTTGAGGTCACAGCGGAGTCTCCGTTTAGTCCTACGGTTTCGGGGTTTGCAGTAGCGGAGTCTCTTAATGCCTGGGAAGCTGAGTATAAGCCATTCAAGCTCTACTTCAATGCTGACTTCCATGATGAACTCATTGATCCGATTAAGCAGAATATTTCTCTTGCAGAAATGAGTACTCTCAAGGGGCTCAGTGTGGAGTCTCTGACGATCGATCAGTTCCGTAAGTTATCACAGAAGAATGCCCTCGTTCTCGCAGATCCAGAGTACCCATTAAACGGTGCTACTTCAGCGCAGGGTGGGGTGATCAGTGGTTACTACAAGGTTGCAATTCCACTCAGCAGTGAGAAGCGAGCGGCGCTGGAGAAAGAGAGTGAGCGCTTTAAGGTCTCTATCAATGCGGTAGCTCAGTCTGAGGAACTGAATGTTCTCTTCAATGATTACGATCTGCCGAACAAGCCGCAGAAGAATACGATGTCACAGGTAGTGATGAGCTTCCTTCCTGTGTTGATCCTTGTGGCACTCTTGGTCTTCTTCTTCCGCCAACAGATGAAGATGTCTGGCAAGGGCGGGCCGATGGGCTTTGGTAAGAGCAAGGCTCGCATGCTCGAGATGGATAAGAATAAGGTCACGTTCAAGGATGTGGCAGGTATCCAAGAGGCTAAGGAAGAGCTCTATGAGATCGTGGATTATCTCAAGGATCCAGGTAAGTTCCAGATGCTAGGTGGTACGATTCCGAAAGGAGTCCTTATGGTGGGCTCTCCTGGTACTGGTAAGACTCTGCTCGCACGTGCGATCGCAGGGGAGGCTGATGTGCCGTTCTTCTCGATCAGTGGATCTGACTTCGTAGAGATGTTCGTCGGAGTCGGGGCGAGCCGTGTTCGTGACATGTTCGATCAGGGGAAGAAGCATTCTCCATGCTTGATCTTCATTGATGAGATCGATGCTGTTGGTCGTCACCGTGGTCACGGAATTGGAGGGGGCAATGATGAGCGTGAGCAGACTCTGAATGCGCTTCTCGTTGAGATGGATGGCTTTGATAAGCAAGACGGGATTATCATCATTGCTGCGACGAACCGTCCAGATGTTCTCGATCCGGCGCTACTCCGTCCAGGGCGTTTTGACCGTCAGGTTACGGTGTCACTCCCTGACTTCCGTGGTCGTGAGGAGATCCTCAATGTCCATGTGAAGAAGATCAAGCTCGCGGAAGATGTAGATCTCGGAGTCGTTGCTCGTGGTACTCCTGGGTTCTCAGGTGCAGAGCTGGCTAACCTCGTGAACGAGGCGGCACTACTCGCAGCTCGTAAGGGACTGAAGGCGGTAACTCTACCTGAACTAGAGGAAGCTCGCGATAAGGTGAGATGGGGGCGTGAGCGCCGCTCACTGGCTCTCAGTGATAAGGAGAAGGAGAATACAGCTTATCATGAAGCTGGACATGCTATTCTTAACATTCTCTGTGAGCATACAGATCCTCTTCATAAGGTGACTATTATTCCTCGAGGTCCTGCATTAGGGATGGCGATGATGCTTCCTGAGGAGGATAAGTTCTCCTACCGAATTAATGAGTTATATGATGATTTAGTAGTGACAATGGGAGGACGTGTTGCCGAGGAGCTGGTCTTTGGAAATTACACTAATGGAGCGTCGGGAGATATCCGTCAAGCGACTCATATGGCGCGCCAGATGGTGTGTTCATGGGGGATGAGCCCATTACTAGGGATGGTCGATATGGCTGACAATGATACCTACTCAGATGAGACTGCTAGGAAGGTGGATGAGGAAATCAGGCGTATCATTGACGAGGCTTACGCGCGTGCTACCCAAATGGTTACGGAGCATCGAGATAAGTTAGAGTTAGTGGCTAAGGCACTTATTGAGTTTGAAACTCTAGAAGGACATCAAGTGAAGGAACTCATGGAGACTGGAGAGATGAAGAATCCTCCTCGTTCTCCACAACCACCGGAACTCCCTCCAGCAGAGCCTGCGGTAGAGTCTGTATCACCTGATGAGGATACGCCGCTAGAAGGCGATATGGTCGGCTCTCCTGCATAAGGGAAGATCCTATCATCTTGAGAAAAGACCCTAAGGCTGATGATTCTCGGCTTTAGGGTCTTTTCGTTATTAGGTGA
>WTJZ01000268.1 GCA_011524615.1 Akkermansiaceae bacterium
AGGAGACTCAGGGGCAGAGTGAGGACTTGGATGCGATCATTGACCAAGAGTGGGAAAACTTTATCACCCAGAAGGCCTTCGAGCGAGTGTCAGAGTATTACACAGAGTCCGCGATCAAGGTGTTTGAATTAAGCCTAGAGGGAATGGATGCGAATGAGATAGCTCAGAAGTTGGATATAGCGATTAACTCGGTTTACTCCTTTAAGAACAGGGTGAAGAGGAGTCTCTTCCTAGAGGTGAGAGCATTGATCAAAGAACTAGAGGGATGAAGAAGGGGAGTAAGGGGCTGGACTTGAGCCTATTGTCTGGGATTTATGCTCAGGCTAAGGAGTTGGATGTAGAGGGTATTGAGATACTAAGTCCCTCGTATCAGGACTTTTCCTACACGGGGCAGCGCTATGAAGGCTTGTGTTTGATTGGTAAGGGCGCGTTAAAAGAGGTCTTCGAGTGCTTTGATCAGAAGACTAAGAGAGAGGTTGCGTATGCACGTCTACGGCATGATCTAGATGAAGATTACTACGAGATCTTCATCCAAGAGGTTTGGTTGACGGCGAGCTTAACGCACCCAAACATTATTAAGATTCTAGATGTTGGGGTGGAGGATGATGGAAGTCCGTACTTCACGATGGATCTCAAGAGTGGTCACTCGTTCAAGGATGAGGTACGTAGTGGGGCCTCTCTGGAGCAGTTGCTCAGCACCTTTAGGAAGGTGTGTGATGCAGTCTCCTATGCTCACTCGCAGGGGATCGTTCATCTCGATCTCAAGCCTGAGAACATTCAGTGTGATCGCTTCGGTGAGGTATTAGTCTGTGATTGGGGGCTCGGTAAGCGTGTCTCAGATCGATACGTCGGGAGGGAGCTTAAGTCTCTGCCCCTGAAGATGCAACAGACCCTGCATGGCAAGGTGAGGGGGACTCCTGGCTTCATGGCTCCGGAGCAGCTGGACCCAGATATCGTCAATGATGAGAAGGCCGACATCTTTGCGTTAGGGTGTTTGCTCCACTTTGTCTTAACTGGAGATACGCCCTTCCAGGGTGGATTAGACGAGGTGCTCGCTCAGACCAAGAGCGGGGATGTGACTCCGCCCATGAAGCGATACCCAAGAGCGAAGATCTCGAGAGGATTAAATGCGGTGGTGATGAAGTGTATCGCGCCTAATAGTGAGGATCGTTATAGCTCAGTGGAGGAACTCATTGGGGAGCTACAGGCGCTCAAGAATGGGTTCGCGACGAAGGCGGAGCAGGCCAATACGCTCAGAGAGATGCAGCTCTATCTAGGGAGGCATAAGGGGATGGTCAGTTTCGTATCGATCCTCTGTATCAGTTTGTTGTCCTTTGTACTGATCTATCGGAATCAGACCGAGCTCCTGGAGAAGTCGCGCGCCCTAGAGGTGCTCAAGGCGGAGCAGTTGGCGAGCAGTATGGAGGATCTGAGATCAGAGTACTCCGTCTTTGAGGAAGCTGTCACGGAGGATAAGGGATTGCTCGTTGCTCGTCTGTGTAGGTCTGCAGATAAATTATTATACACCACGCTCTATTCCGATCCCATCGGTACGCTAGAAAAGGCGGAGATCCTAGTCCAGAAGGCGCTGAGTATCGACCCCTACTCTCAGTCAGCATCATCGATCCTAGCACAAGTGCTCTGTACGCAGCTAAATCTCACAGAGGTGGTGAAAATCGACGAGGATAAGATCAACGGAGCGTATCGCAAGTACCTAAGAGTGGGAGATCGCTACCCGACGTTTGACTTTGGGCCAGAGAAGCGCCCTACCTCGGAACAACTGGCCGAATTCTTTCGAGAAATGGCAAAGGACCCTAAGGCGGATGATATCAATCTCTATACGGCGATGCTGGTCTATCATATGGCGGTAGTGGGAGATTTATCGGATTTGACCGCTGCACAGGTAGCGCTCATTGATCATTATAATTACAATACCAGAAGGTATCAATCCAGCTACAGTCCCGTAACGAGGCATCTGAAGCTGAATTATCAGTGGATCGCAACACAAGGCTCACATTACGGCGTGATGGAAGACTTAAATGTAGACATGTTAACACTCAAGACCGATCAGAGGACGAATCTCGGTCAGTTTGATCAATGTGGAGTACGGGTGCTCGATATTCGTGACGTCCCACGCTACAACATGGGGCGTAAGCTCCACTTCCGTGGCTTAGAGACCCTCAAGGTAAAGGGGAATCAATTCAGTGATCTAGAGTTGAAGTCTGTGATTAGTTCGGAGACGAGTTATGATATTGTTCGTTACTGAGGCTGTGTGTGGTGGAGAGATGAGAGTCGACCTCTATTAGTGAAGGTTGATTCTTAGATGCTATGCAGAGGAGTCTCTGATGAAAGTGAAGTTTACGGTTGCTGACTCGTGAACATGCTTCTATCAAGAGTCATGGTTGATATGTTAGTGAGACTGTACGCCTTGCCTGATTCGTCAGAGGTGTACGCAAAGTGCGAGGAGGCGGGAGTGATTTTGAGGCGTCCTGGGGTGTATGAAAAGCATTTGGTCGAGGCCTTTGTACGAGAGCACTTTTCTCCTAAGTGGGTGAGCGAGGTGTCGGTAGCAATGACGAAGCAACCAGTAGGGTGCTATATTGCGACTCGTGATAAGGAGGTCTTAGGCTTTGGGTGCTATGATACGACCTGTAAGGCGTACTTTGGTCCGACGGGAGTGAGTGAAGCGGCGCGAGGACTGGGGATCGGAAAGGCGCTCCTCTTTAAGTGTATGGAGGGTCTGCGCGATCTCGG
>WTJZ01000052.1 GCA_011524615.1 Akkermansiaceae bacterium
ACTCTGGAGCGTCCCAGATTTTGTCGAAGACTTCTTTCGCTTGGTTGTTGGAGCAGATATTGTCCTCGACGAGCTTGGCGATGCCGGCAATGCTCTGCGGGGCGATAGGGCATTCTTGGATGTTGAGGCCGGTTTCGTTGAGTTGGCCGAGGACCGTGTTGATGATCCAGTTCGCGATCTTCTTCCCTGGAACGGATTTATTGGCGACGGCCTCTTCAAAGTATTGGGCGAGGAACTTATCACTGGCGAGGACGATGGCATCGTACTCTGTAATGGAGAAGTCGGCGACAAAGCGGGACGCCTTTTCATGTGGGAGTTCTGGGATATGCTTCTGCGCCTCTGCGATGTGTGGAGCGGTCTCAATAGGGAGGAGGTCAGGGCAGGGGAAGTAGCGGTAGTCATGTGCATCTTCCTTAGTACGCATGATTTGGGATTCGCCGAGGTCGTCATCCCATCGTGAGGTATTCTGTTGCTGAGGGATGCCCTGGTCGAGTTCTTCGCATTGTCTCTCGATCTCGAATTTGATGGCACGTCTGATGGCTGAGATGGAGTTCATGTTCTTCAGCTCTGTTCTGATACCAAGTTCGTCAGAGCCTTTGGGGCGGACTGAGATATTGACGTCGCATCGCATTTGGCCCTTTTCCATATCAGCGTCGGAGATGTCACCGTAGATGAGGATCTGTTGGAGAGACTTGAGGAACGCGACGGCCTCTTCAGCGGAGTCAATGTCAGGCTCAGAGACTATCTCCATGAGAGGAGTGCCCGCGCGGTTGAAGTCGATGAGGGAGTTCTTCCCTACGTGGGTGGACTTAGCGACATCTTCTTCGAGGTGGATGCGGTTGAGTTGGACGCTTTTACCAGGGTTGACGATATTCTTTTGGTGATCCTTGGGGTATGCGTGGTCATAGAGAGGGACGAGTCCTCCCATACAGAGCGGCAGGTCTAACTGCGTCGTCTGGTAGTTCTTTGGCATGTCGGGGTAGAAGTAATTCTTCCGGTCCCACTTGGAAATTGGCGGGGTCGTACACCCTATCATCATGCCTGCGAGAATCGTCTTCTCAATCGCACCTGCGTTGAGGACGGGCAGGGCTCCCGGTAGGCCTAAACAGGTCGGGCAGGTATGAGTATTTGGCTCATCGGCGAAGCTTGTTTCACAGGCGCAAAACATTTTGGTGTTCGTCTTCACTTGGCAGTGTACTTCCAGTCCGATGGTCGGGATGTAGTCTTCTACAGGCATAGTGTTGTTTCACACTAGGGGGAGGAAAGAATCAAGTTTTGATTTCCTCAGAGCCAAGTGCGGCTCCATTTTTCTCTTGAGAGGCGGTAGGGGAGTGGAGTCTGTGTTTCAAGCCCCCACAGTGCTAGTGTTGGGAGAAGCAGTTGTACGCGCGCTCATGACGAACGGTTGTGGTAGGGCCGTGGCCCGGGCATAGGATCGTATTGGGAGGCAGATCGAGGAGTTTCTGCACGCTTTGGAGCGCATCAGAGTAGGAAGAATTCGGCGCTCCCATAGAACCTGCAAAGAGGGCGTCACCGGTGAAGCAGATGTGATGTTCTGGGAAGTAGTAGCTCTGATGCGTAGCACTATGACCTGGGGTTGGGATAGTCTGAATCTGCATCAGAGGGGCCTGCTCAGAGGGGAGGGTGCGGGAGAGTTGATTCCACCCACCTACGTGATCTGGATGATCATGGGTCAGGAGGATGTGCGTGAGGTCGAGACCATGATCCCAGAGGTAATCCATAATGGGAGAGGCCTCAGCACCGGTATCGATCAAGACGGTGGACATCTCCGTGACGAGGACCCATGCATTCACTGAGAAGTTGAGGTAGGGGAGGTGAATGCGGTGAAGCCCTTTAGGGTACGATGTTGGATGAGGGTAATGCAACTGTTGGAGTGCTTCTAACCCTGCAACATTTAGCGAGAGAGCTTCTGCCTGTTCTGGGATGGATAGGTCGGCGGTTTGAAGGCCAGTACCACGACGCGCCTTTGAGAGGACGTCGTCAATTTCGTCTGCGTAGAGGGTGTCTGAGAGAGGCATAGGTTATCTTCTTCGATCAAAGTAGACTTGCTTTTCGGCGCAATATTGGCAGGTGATAGACTTCTGCATAGTGATGATCGCGATAGCGGTCGCTAGGGAGCGATCTCCGAGAACGTGCGGGATCTTTCCTCTCTTTCGTACACAGCTGAGGTGCTTGAGTAAAGGTGCGCGACAGAGTCGGCAGACGACGCGGTCACAAGCAGACCAGAAGATAAAGGAGAGAATCCCAAAGGAGATCATGACCGCTAATGCAACGTAATAGTAAAAGATGTCACCAGAGAGGAGACCTTGGATGAGTGCCAAGATCCCAACGGGCAAAATAAGAGCTCTCAGTACATATACCCATCCCATTGCGAGGTACATCTTGTAGTCAAATCTGTTTTTCGAAGAACGGCGCATGAGTAATTAGAGCTTACATAAAATCATGTAAGCTCAGGAAAGCTCAAGCACCATTCTGCATAATATGGATTTAGTGATGGAAATTGTCCTATGCCATGGACGAACTTGTAATAATCAGTTGTTCACCCATTTCGATAGTAGATATGTGATCAGTTCCAAGATTCTACATTGGCCGATTATGTCGATGAGCGTCGCCCATCTCCCCGCTCCATTTTTTGCCCTCTCTCTGCGATGTGATGAAGCCGTCTCTGAGGAGTGGTGGAGGAATCAGATGGAGAAAAGGCTTCATATCTAGGGGGCGATAGTGTCT
>WTJZ01000030.1 GCA_011524615.1 Akkermansiaceae bacterium
ATTACTTACGGTTACGTGAGCGTACAGAGAATGGAATCGGAAGGCCGAGGCAGATGTGCTTGTCTCGGATTCTATTCTCGAGATAGGCCTGATAGTTCTCACTCATGAGTCTCTTGTCATTCACGAAGACGATGAGCTGCGGCACAGGGATCTGTGCGTAACGTTCATTATACGCGATCGTGACGTAGAGGATCTTGAGGCGCTTCTTGATGATCTTATGCTCTGAAGGCGGGTTCCTAATGAGAGCGTCCTGGATGAGTCTGTTCATCTCACCAGTGCTCATGCCGTTGCGTGCTCCGTCACGAACCTTAGCAACGGCGCGGAAGATCTGGTCGATAGCCTGTGACTTAAGCGCTGATACACAGACGAATGGGGCGTAGTGGAGGAAGAAGAGTTCATCTCGGATGTGCTCCTTGGCCTTCTGCATGCGCTCAGGCTTATCCTTATTAGGCATGAAGAGATCGAACTTATTCGCAATGATGATGCATGGCTTGCCCTCTGCTTGTACTTGGCGAGCGATCTTACGATCCATCGCGGTGACTCCGGCATCTAAATCCATGACGAGTAGCACGATGTCAGCGCGTCGGATCGCCTTCTCGGTTCTCATCGCGGAGAAGACCTCGACTGAACTGTCTCGCTTACCTCGCGGACGGAGACCTGCGGTATCGATGAGAGTGTGCTTCTCACGGCCACGACGGTAGGGGATATCGACGGCATCACGAGTCGTTCCTGAGATGTCTGAGACGATGGTGCGTTCGTCATTGATGATCGCATTGACGAGAGAGGACTTTCCGGCATTTGGGCGTCCGATCATCGCGATCTTGAGTCCGAGTTCGACTGCCTGTCCACGTACTTCTTCGACCTCGCTCTCGAAGTTCTCGAAGTGGTCGTCTAGCGTCTCAATGACGGCAGAGAAGTTACGTCCATGCTCTGCTGATACTGGGATGCCAGCGCCAAAGCCGAGCTTGGCGAAGTCTCCAGACATCGATTCGTATTCCTCTGTATCACACTTGTTCAGGATGAGTTCGATCGGGACATTGCGCGATGCCTTGCGGAGAATCTTGCCGATGGCTTCGTCTGCGGTTTGGAGACCCTGACGGGCATCAACGACGAACAGGATCACATCTGCAGAAGACATCGCGATCTCTGCTTCGACCTGTACATCAGAGGTGAATTCTTCATCCGCTTCTTCCCCAATACCACCAGTGTCAACGAGGTCACATGGGATCATGGTCTGCTCACAGGTACCGTGGATACGGTCGCGTGTGATACCAGGTTGGTCCATCACGATCGCGATCTTGCGGCCCGCGAGACGGTTAAAGAGAGAGGATTTGCCAACGTTTGGGCGACCAACGATTGCGACTTGAGGGGACTTTTGTAGAATAGGAGCGATATCTTCAGACATGGCAGTGGGGGAAGGTATTAGTGATTATCCGAGCCGAATTTAAAGAGCGGCTGGTGACTCTCATCATCTTCCGATGGTTGGTGCAGAACACCCCAGCCATACAGGAAGTAGACGACACCAGACCATACTGTGAAGATAGATGCAAGCACAGTCGTAATAAATCCGAGTTGAAGCCACTGGAGGAGGTAGAGTGAGATCACTGTGATCTGAAGGCCGGTGGAGAGCTTGCCTGACCAGTGAGGGGCAAAGTAGATGGGCTTACGCTTGGTCTTGAGCAACCACACGCCATAAATAATGAGCACGTCTCGGGCGACGACAATGATCATGAACCAGAGTGGCATCTGCCACCAGCCCTCGGTATACTGTGCCATGAAGATGATGGCCGTGAGGAGGAGCATCTTATCAGCAAAGGGGTCGAGGTAGGCTCCGAGTTGTGATTGCATATTGCAGCGTCTAGCAATCAGGCCATCGATAAAGTCGGAGACAGAGGCAATAGCGAAGAGGGTGCATGCCCATATCCGCCATGTCTGGTCGGGGGTGCCTGCGAGCATAGAGGAGCCAAAACGGAGGACGACCCAACCAAAAAAGGGCACGAGCAACATGCGGAATAAAGTGATGTAGGTTGGGATGGTTATGCCTTTCACAGGATCGCAATCAATGCTAGATCAGACAGAAATGCAAGCTCTTGGATTGATCAAAATCGTGCTCACCACCTTTCCAGACAGGGAACAGGCGGAGCGCGTCAGCCAGCAGATGGTAGAGTGTGGCCTGGTCGCCTGTGCTCAGGTAGGGCAGCCGGTCACCTCATTCTATGAATGGGAGGGTGTCGTGGAGCGGGCGACGGAATACCCTGTCACCTATAAGGTCTCAGTGGAGAGGGAACGTGATATGAGAGAGCGTCTGCTCTCGTTACACCCCTATGATACCCCACAGATAGTGATTCTGGAGGCACAGGCGAGTGCCGAGTATGCCGCGTGGGTGAATCAAAGGCGCTCTGAGAGCTAAGGCTTGTATGCCCAAGATGGGGGCTATCAGTTTTACTGAGCGTCTATTTGTTGCAGTCCTTCTTGGAACTCAGGGGCGCTAACCAAATAGATCACGAAGCATATAGTGCTAACGATTGATAGATAGCCAATGATGAGGCCAGCAATCGCCATGGGTCGCCCTTTTTTGATATTATGTCTCTTGATTTTATGGAGAGCCATATGTCCACAGATCACACCTGGAATGGAGGTGAGCGGGCCTAGTAGTAGGAGTGATAAGATGGAGAGGATGAGGCTGGCGATCGCTAATCCGGGCGTCTTTTGTTCCACCTCCTGAGTTTGTAACTCTTTAGTTA
>WTJZ01000051.1 GCA_011524615.1 Akkermansiaceae bacterium
ATAGTGAGTCCACTATTAGTAGAGAATCTTCGCGACAGTACTCTAAAAGAAAACCCCAATATCATTTAGTGATATTAGGGTTTATTAATGGCGGAGAGTCAGGGATTCGAACCCTGGAAGGGCGTTAACCCTTGCCGGTTTTCAAGACCGGTGCATTCAACCGCTCTGCCAACTCTCCGCGGTGGAGGAACACTCTAAGACAGTTTCTGGGGGGATGGCAAGAAAAGATTGTGCCTTTTATCAAATATTTTTTACCAGCAGTTGGCTAGTGAAGTGCTACAATTGAAGGATGAGAGTTTTATTAGCGTTTGATAAGTTTAAGGGGTCATTATCCGCGCATGAGGTTTGTTCGTCTGTAGCAGAAGGCATCAAGACTGTCCATCCTGAGGCGGAGTGTATTCCGAAGCCGATTGCCGACGGTGGAGAGGGATTCGTGAATGCTCTGGTGCAGGTGATGCATGGTGAGATCATGACTGTTGAGGTCGAGGATGCACTTGGTAATCTGGTTGAAGCAGAGTGGGGACTCATTCCAGATGAGGGCGGGTATGCGGCTGTCATCGAGATGTCGGCGGCTTCTGGTCTCTGGCGCATTGCTCCTGAGCAGAGGGATATCATGTCGGCATCTAGCTATGGTACTGGGCAATTGATAAAAGTAGCGAGTCAACAACCTGGGGTAAACAAGATTTACCTCGGATTAGGGGGGAGCGCGACGAATGATGCTGGCCTAGGAATGTTACAGGCGCTCGGAGCTACATTTGACGGAATAGATGAGGGGCAACGAGTATGCCCGAATCTGATTCCTCATATCCGGAAGATCAATCCCGATGGCGTTGTCAGCTTACCGCCTATCGTTGTTGCTTGTGATGTGGAGAACCCCCTTTTAGGAGATAAGGGTGCTTCTGCGGTGTTTGGGCCTCAGAAGGGCGCTACACCAGAACTAGTTGAGTCACTAGATCGCCTCTTGTCAGATGTAGTTATCCTCTCGGAGAGGTCCGAGTGTGCTTCCTTACCTGGTGCGGGTGCAGCTGGTGGCATGGGCTTTGGGTTGGTTGCGTTTCTTGAGGCCCAGCTTGTTTCTGGCTTTAAGTTGGTAGCTGAGGCAATTGGGCTAGAGTCTGTGATGGAGCAATGTGATCTCGTCATCACAGGTGAGGGGAAGATTGATGAACAAAGTCTGGACGGGAAAGGGCCCATTGGCGTGGCAAACTTGGCAAAGCAACAAGGGAAGAGATGTTATGCAGTGGCTGGAGCGATGTCATCTGAGGTGGATTGGACTCCTTACTTCGATGGGCAACAGACTCTGATGGAGACAGGTGTACCATTATCAGAACTCATGGAAGACGGGCAAAAGTATCTTGTACATGTTGCGAGAGACTTAGCGCGTGCATTTTAGTGCCGCGGTGTCGTAATCGCGGCATCACCCTGTGAGTAACTCTTGGGGGGAATGAGAGGGGGAGGGGACACTCTGAGCGTGCTCTCTTCTGGATATGTGAGCTAGTTGGATCTCCTACACGGACGTTCGTTGTATTGTGACGATTATGATCAGGTTGTTGATGAAAATAAGATCGTGCATGAAGCGTATATAGTATGATGTACTATTCTTCAATGATGACGAAATCACTCACTATTTTGATTGCTAGCGCAGCGGTGGCAATGTCAGCGCCCAAGGAGGTTACGTTCTCACGAACGGAGTTAAGCGGGATCGGTCCCGAGCAGAATGTCATGAGGCGTGACCCGAGTGATATAATCAAGGTAGATGACCTCTATTACGTCTGGTACAGTAAGGGCAAGATCAGTACGGGTTATGATGCGACTGTTTGGTTCGCGACCTCAACAGATGGCATTGCCTGGGAGGAGCAAGGTCAGGCTTTGGCTAAGGGGGCGACCGGCTCATGGGAAGGTGCGAGTGTCTTTACCCCGAATATACTCGTGGCAGAGGGGAAGTATTACCTCTTTTACACAGGAACCTCTAAGCCGTATAAAAAACCGTTTTCCCCTGATTCCAAGATAGGGGTAGCAGTGGCGGATAATCCTGCTGGACCATGGGTGAGATCTGATGCTAACCCTATCATTCGTAATAGTGAAAATGCAGAGGACTTTGATAGCCACTTGATAGATGATGCATGCCTATTGACTCGCGACGGGAAGTACTGGCTCTACTATAAGGGGCGTCAACTTGGGAAGACTCCACATGAAACACAAATGGGAGTCGCTGTCGCAGAGCACCCATCAGGTCCATATATCAAGCATGAGGCTAACCCTGTGATCGCTGGGAACCATGAAGTCGTTGTGTGGCCAAAGGGGGCAGGGGTAGAAGCTCTCATCGGAACCACTGGACCTAAGAGTATTACTAATTCTGTGATGTATTCAGCTGATGGAATCCACTTCGAGAAGGTCAGAGAGACTGGTAAAGGAGCATGGGCAGGGGGGACCTATCGCCCAGATGCCTTTACGGATAATCAGGATGCGAGCCGCCCAGAATGGGGGGTAGAAATTAGTAAGGCGAAGTTACCCTGCCTTGGTCGCTTTGATATTAACTGGGCAGAGTAATGAACATGAAGAATTCTATTGTCAGTCTACTCGCAGCTCTCTCCCTGCCATCTTTGGCGGGATCGCCCCCAAATGTGGTGGTCTTTCTCGTAGATGATCTGGGCTATATGGATATCGGAGCAAATAATCCAGATTGCTTTTATGAGACGCCTCACATCGATGCCTTGGCGGAAGCTGGTATGCGCTTTACTGACGGGTACGCGAGTTGTTCTGTTTGCTCTCCCTCTAGGGTGAGTCTGCTGACTGGTAAGTACCCCTCGAGAGTGGGCACGACGCACCTCTTCCCCGGGAACCGTAAGCGTGAACCCAAGAGCGGAGCCTACCTGCCAGCACCTTTTGTAGACGAACTACCTCGAGAGGAGGTGACCCTGGCCGAGGCTCTGAAGACGAAGGGGTATCATACCTTCTTCGCAGGGAAATGGCATCTGGGCTACGGGCCAAACTTTAGGCCACAGAAACAGGGGTTCGATGTCAATATAGGAGGATGGGATAAAGGCGGACCGTATACTGGTAAACGCTACTTTGCCCCTTTTAATAATCCTGAAATCAAGGTAGAGAGTCCTGCGGGGGAGCATTTGCCCACTCGATTAGCACGTGAGACGTCATCATTTATCTCTGCTCATAAGGATGAACCATTCTTGGCTTACCTCTCCTTCTACTCTGTTCATACCCCACTAATGGGGCGGAGTGATCTGAAGAAGAAGTATCAGCAGAAGGCTCAGGCTCTAGGGCTGCAGGCTTCACCTCAGGACTTTGGTAAGTTAGAAGGTGCGAGTGATAAAGAGCATAAGCTCCGAGTGAATCAAAACCATACGACCTATGCCGCTATGGTAGAGGCGATGGATCTAGCTGTGGGCTCCGTGATAGAGACGATCAAGAATGAAGGGCTCTGGGAGAATACGATTATCGTCTTCACCTCAGATAATGGAGGTTTAGCGACATCAGAGGGCTGGCCTACGAGTAATAAGCCTCTGAATGGTGGTAAGGGATGGCTCTATGAGGGAGGTATCCGTGAGCCATGGATCATTCGTTACCCTCATGTGACAGAGTCAGGGAGTGTCTCTCAGGAGTTGATCTCAGGAATCGATCTGTACCCCACAGTAGCGACAGCTGCGGGATATGACGTAGAGGCAGACCGTGACGGGATCGATCTGCGTCCGATCTTGGCTGGGGAGCCTTCATCTCGAGATGCGCTCTACTGGCACTTCCCACATTATAGTAATCAAGGTGGGATTCCTAGCGGCGCGATCAGAGAGGGAGATTATAAGCTCATCGAGAACTATGAGGATGGATCAGTAGCACTCTATAACCTCAAGGAAGATATCGGAGAGAGCGTAGACCTCTCCTCGTCCTTACCTGAGAAGGCGAGTGCAATGCGTCAAAAGCTGCATCAGTTCTATCAAAAGCATGATGCTAAGTTCTTACAGACCAAATCTGCGGATAAGCAAGCCTGGTCACCATATTGATCGGTCACAGTAATCTCAAGCGTGCTTAGGTGCGGATACAAAGAAGACCTAGCAGAATATGCTAGGTCTTCTCATTTATAAGAGGGGAGAGTGGATCAGAATGGGAACTTACCTTTTCCTCCTCCTAGGCCGCCTAAGCCACCCATGAGATCCCCCATGCCTTCCATACCACCCATTTGCTTCATCATCGCAGCCATTTTCCCTTTAGACTTCATCATTTTGCGCATCTGTCCGAACTGCTTGATGAGTTGGTTGACTTCGAGGACTGGGCGTCCAGACCCGAGAGCGATTCTCTTACGGCGTGATCCTTTGATGATCTCTGGCTTGGTACGCTCCTTTGGTGTCATAGAGAGGACGATCGCTTCCATGTGTTTGATACGCTTATCGTCGAATGCACCAGCAGGGAGTTGCTTCTTGAGTTTGCCCATGCCAGGGAGCATCCCCATGAGTCCTTCCAGTGGCCCTAGGCTCTGGATCATTTTCATCTGATCGAGGAAGTCATTGAAGTCGAATTGACCAGAAGACATACGCTTAGCCGTGCGCATCGCATCTTCTTCATTAATCTTCTCAGAGACCTGCTCTACCATGGAGACGACATCACCCATGCCGAGGATTCGGTCCGCCATTCTTGATGGGTGGAACGGCTGGAGTTGATCCATCTTCTCACCTTCACCGATGAACTTGATTGGACAACCGGTGACCGCATTCATGGAGAGGGCTGCACCACCACGAGCATCACCATCGAGCTTTGTGAGCACGATCCCGGTGAGGCGAACTGTTTCGTCGAAGGTCGTCGCGACCGAGACTGCTTGTTGACCAGTAGCGGCGTCCGCTACGAGGAGAGTTTCATTTGGCTTGAGGAACTCGTGGAGACCTTTGAGTTCTTTGAGGAGGGCGTCATCGACTTCTTGTCGACCAGCGGTATCGAAGATGATTACTGTAGCACCTTCCTGCTCAGCCCACTTTTTACCAGCCTTAGCGACCTTTTTGACATCTGTTTCACTCGCATCTGGCGTGTAACAAGGAACGTCGATTTGCTCTGCGAGCTTAGCGAGTTGATCGATCGCTGCAGGACGATAGAGGTCACAAGCGATAAGTACTGGGCGACGGCCTTCTTTCTTGAGACGGTTCGCAAGCTTAGCGGATGTTGTCGTCTTACCTGCACCGTTCAGACCGCAGATTAGGATATGTCCTGGAGCGTTGAGGTTGAGAGCCTCATTATCGTAGCCTAAGAGGGCAACCAGCTCATCTTGGAAGATTTTGACGATCTGTTCTCCTGGCTTGATGGACTTGAGTACATCTTGCCCCATTGCTTTCTTCTGGACATTTTCGATCAGGTCCTTGGCTACAGAGAGCTCCACATCTGCCTCCAGGAGGGAAAGACGAATCTCGCGCATCGCATCAGCGATATTCTTCTCAGAAATCTTACCAACTCCGCGTAGGTTACGGAACGTTTTGTCGAGTGAATCTCCTAGCTGGGAAAACATAGTGCGCGACGCTAGCGCATCACGATTTTCCGCGCAAGATGTTTAAGAACCAATTTTTGTACTGATTAGTGCTGATTGGAACAGGAGGAGTACGAGTAGTGCATTCTAAGCTTGAGGTAGTCTCGACTGAGGCGCAGGAATGCAAAGTGTGCGCTCAGAAATACAGAGGAATGATGGCCTCAGGAGTCCTTAGCTTTAGGGCTTTTACGTAAGTTTTAGTGATTGTGCGGTGCACCATGTTTGAGCTGCTATGAGAGATTTTGTCGTCTTGACTGATGGGCTGCATCTATATCATTAGTATCGCATTATGAATCGTTACGCACTCCTACTGATTATGCTGATGAGCATGGGATCTTTTGCACGGGTCTCTCTAGGATTGGGTGGGAGTCATCGGTTGAGTTGGTCGACTGAGGAGGGGAAGAGTTATCAACTCCAAAAGGGGAGTGATGAAGAGGGTTGGAGTGACATTGGGACAGTGCAGACAGGGGACGCCTCAGACCACGAATATGTAGCAGATGATGATACGGGAGAGTATCGGTTGCGAGTGAGTACTCCACCCGTGATAGAGGTGACCGACTTGATAGAGAACGGTGGCTTCGAGCTAGGGGCAGGCGTCGAGGTGAATCATTGGAGTCTCTCCAGCCGAACCGAACGGGTAGAGACGGAGAGCTATGAGGGGAGTTACTCCGTGCGTGCTAGGGTGCAAAATGTGGGGACGACGCCGAGTAGTGCGCATCTGTCGTTCACGACTGCAGTGGGAGGGGGAGCCGTAGTAGAGGGGCAAGAGTATGAACTGAACTTTTGGGCAAAGACGGTGGAGAGCGGAGTCTCCTATGTACAGCAGTATCGAGTACAGTGGCTGGATGCACAGGGAGTGGTGGTAGAGTCGGGGAGCATCACTGGGTATGGGACGAGCAGTACAGAGTGGCAGCAGGTCAGTGAGTCGGGGCTAGTGGCTCCTGCTGGAGCCGAGGGCGTGCGAGTGTGGTTCTACTTTGTCACGGGGGCGGTGGCTGACGTAGTGGGAGAGACGTTCATTGATGAGGTGAGCCTCTCCTATCAGACGGTGTATGAGGTCGATGATACGTATGAGAGCCTGACCGCTCAAGAGGGGCGAGCTCTCAACTGGGAGACGGAGTATGGGGTGGAGTATCAACTTTATGAGAGTGCGGACCTGACTTCTTGGTCTGAGTCTGGCCCAGCGCTGAGAGGGGACGGGAGACCTTATGCCTCTCATCTCACGGCAGGAGATGGTAGTCGTTATTATCAGGTCGTCTCTACAGAGCCAGTGGTGAATATCGTGGATCTCTATGATGAGCAGACGGTGCCAGAACCAGAGATCCTCGTGGAGACAGAGGATGCTCTCATTACCTATATGGCGGATCGTGCACGTGATCGGCATGCGCGAGAGGATATGTTCCAGGCCTATGATCATTATCTCTCGTGGTACTGGGAGGAGCGGAGCCTCAGCCTAGAGATCATTGACTATGTGGCCAAGGGCGGCGACTCGATCACGTTCAACTATACCACGCAGGCACCTCTTGGCGCACCAGAATTCAGAGCGTTCTATCTGGGCGAGAACACCGTGGCGGAGTATTATCTGAACTTACTGGCCACAGAGGTGGGGACGAACCAATACACTGTGACGATAGACTCCCATGAGCGAGAGAGACGGGCTCTGGCTATTGGAGATTTGATCGAGATCGAGATTAGCCAATTCCTGGAAGGAGCGACTAATGGGAGGGATAATTACTATGGGACGACCTTTCTCTACGTGGTCGGAACGGGAGTAGTGCCATGGTACGGTGTAGGAGATATGTTGGACTCTGTACCTGTCCCAGAGAGTGCGTGGTTAGGAGGGTTGACGACCTTACCGTTCCAATACTCAGACGAGCCCGATCATCGGTATAAGCAGACGGCGGGCAACATTGCCCCAGCGAGTATTCAGCCATTCTTGCAGGGCCGACGTTTACATCACACGGACTTTTTAGACGGCTCGCACTCTGAGTCTGGTAACCCTGTGTTCTCCGAACAGGTGAATCATCTAGATGGCCAATACATTGCGCGGAGTTGTGTCAGTTGTCATGTGAACAATGGGCGAGGGCTCTTACCTGCGGTCGGGCAGAGCGTAGACCACGCGGTGGTGCAGGTCGCAGCGGATGCCTTTGGGACACCCCATGAGGTACTCGGTTCTGTGCTCCAACCACTGTCGACAGATGATGATGGAGAGGGGGCGATACGTCTCTCTGGCTTTGTGATCCAAGAGGGCGTTTATGGAGATGGGACTAGTTATGAGTTGCGCCAGCCTCAGTATGGGTTCGAGGGAGAGGCCCCGTCTTTCTATTCAGTAAGGATGAGTCAGCAACTCATCGGTTTAGGACTGCTAGAAGCGATTCCAGAGGAGAGCCTGGAGAGCTTGGCAGATCCTGACGATGACGATGGGGACGGGATCTCGGGGAGAGTTCAGGTCGTCGTCGACCCTGAGACAGGAGAGGATCGGGTAGGTCGCTTTACGCATAAGGCTGGGCAGGCAAGCATTCGACATCAGATCGCGGCAGCGCTGAATACGGACATGGGAGTCACCTCACCAGTTTACTTGACGACAGATGCGGGACATACCGATGCGGTTCCTGATCTTGATGAGGATGAGTTACAGGAGATGACGCGCTACATCTCACTCCTTGGGGTGGGAGCGCGACGTGACTTTGAGAATGAGACGGCACTGCAGGGGGAGACGCTCTTCAGTACCGCAGGGTGTGCAGATTGCCATACTCCAACGATGGTTACAGGCAGCTTTCACCCGATGGCAGAGCTACGAAATCAGACGATCCATCCTTACACGGACCTACTCCTCCATGATATGGGAGATGGCCTCGCTGATAATGTGGGAGAAGGGCGAGCATCAGGGGCCGAGTGGAGAACCCCACCACTCTGGAATATCGGGCTGACCGCTGGAGTCAGCAGCGGAGAGGGCTACCTCCACGATGGTCGTGCCCGTACCCTAGAGGAGGCGATCCTTTGGCACGGAGGCGAGGCCACTGCCGCCAAGGAAGCCTTTAGACTCATGTCTGCCTCAGATAGAGAGGCCTTGGTGTCATTCTTGAAGTCGTTGTGAGTGAGTGTAGAGGACTGATTCAGTATACAAAAAGTGTTATTGTTCACGTATTGAGGGAATCAGTTTATTCAAATCTACAGAACCGGTATTCAGGATGTGCTTGATGAGGTGGATCGTGCTTTGTCAGCACGGTTTGCGCCTAAGAGAAAGGTGACAGTGAGGATCGGAATGACTTGCGTCTCCCGTATGCCCTTAAAGTTTTCTAGTGTGATTTCTGCAATCGCCATAAGCTTAGCGTTTTAACTGTTCTTAGTTGAGGAATATGCCTGTCTCTCATGGTTAGGGTTGTTTGGGAAGCGTCTACAGAGGGAGCCTCCATCTACCATCGGTTTCACATACCGTTGTCTTAGTCCATCAGGTGAACGGTTTAAGAGGGTTGCCAGCTGTGCCAGGGTTAAGAACCGATTCTCGCATAGAGCTAAGATCGTTTCTTTCACTTCCTCTACAGACGCTTTTCTTTTTCCACTAATTAACTCCGCTTTTTCCACTAACTTCTCATATTCTTCAGGGGGCAAATGTTCGGAGCTGTCCACCAAATGTTCGGAGCTGTCCACCAAATGTTCGGAG
>WTJZ01000175.1 GCA_011524615.1 Akkermansiaceae bacterium
GATCCGATCCGTAAGCTCTCCGAGACCAAGGAGGCCAATATCTTCCTCGAGCTCCAGAACCAAGCCGCTGTCCACCAGGATCAGCTCACGGTCGGATCAGCCGTCTCTGGGATCATCATGTTCCAGGTCGTTCTCCTCTGCCTCACCGGGTCTAATAATTCCGCCCGAGAGATCTCGGGTGAGCGACAATTGTGGGAAAAGGAGCGCCTCGCCGGCGTCTTCTCTACCTCGTACCTGACCAGTAAGCTCTTCTTCCTCGGTACCCTCGTCCTGATTCAGTCGACGGTCATGGCCTTTATGGTCGAGGCCTTCTGGCAGTTCCGAGGCGACTTCATCCAACACTGGATCTCCCTATTGCTAATCAACGCTGCGATGACCTCTGTCTGCTTAGCGATCTCGTCGCTCTTCAAGAGCCCCGCACAGTCTTCCCTCCTCTCCATCTATCTCGTCGGCTTCCAGCTCCCTCTCTCGGGCGCGATTCTGGCACTCCCAGCTCTGCCCGAGATGGTGACTCGCCCCTTCATATCCGCCTATTGGGCTTGGTCTGGGAGCATCTGGTCCCTGCAGGAGAACATCTTTACCGCCGTCGATACCGTCAGTAGTACCAGCCTGACCAGTAGCAACACTAGCTTCACTATCCTCGGAGCGCACATCATTATCGGACTCGTCTTCACTGGCATCGGCATCAACCGCTCTTACACTAATTAATTCTTACGCAACTTTTGATCCCCATCACGGTTCTATCTCTCATCACACACTCCCATGGCACGTCGCGCATCCAGAGGCTCTAATCCAGCCCCCCTCATCATCATCGGTATTCTCGTCATCGCAGGCTTCGCCTTTGCGGTAACAGTTCTAGGTAAGTCTAAGGCTCCATACTCGGACCTCCCCGCTCTCCCTGTCAGAGATGCCATCGCTAATGGCAACAGTCTCCGTGGCAACACCTACAGTGTCTCAGGCAAGGTCGAAGAACGCTGGGTGCGCAATAATTACGAGGGGCTCCACCTCCGTGAGGACTCTAGTGACTCCTCTATCTTTATCCGTATCCCAAATGCACTAGAGCGCCCAAACTTGGAGCGTGAACGCCACTACAGCTTTTCCGTAACCGTAACCGCAGGTGGCATCATCGAAGCCACAGGTGTCGAACGTCTCTAATCATTCTTTCCCCTATGAACTTTCCCCTCCTTACCGTCGCGGCGCTGACTCTCGTGTCTCAGGCTCAGGTCTTCACTCCTCAGCCTCAATCATCACCACAGCCTGCCCGCTCGACCAATACACAATCATCGCAGTCCTCGAACTCTAACAACCAGTTCGGTGGGACTCAATATGCCTTTGGTGACGAGATCCCTCTTCTGAACCCAGGCAACGAGACGATTACCATCGGCGGTCTGACGATCCCTCTCGGAGATAACCGTGTCATCAAGTCTCGCTTCGAGAAGTATCTCAGTCAACCAGCAGAGGACATC
This sequence comes from Akkermansiaceae bacterium, assembly GCA_011524615.1. GTDB lineage: Bacteria > Verrucomicrobiota > Verrucomicrobiia > Verrucomicrobiales > Akkermansiaceae > WTJZ01. The sequence continues at coordinate 1,467 of WTJZ01000175.1, forward strand.
GAAGCGGCTCGAGAATACCACGCCATCCTCGACCAGATCATCGATATCCTCGCACCGAGACCGGGACAAACCCGCTCTCGCCAATCCCGTATTGAAGAAGCCTTCACCCTCCTGCCAGAGGCTGCGTCCTACCCTGGAGATGCCAAGATCTGTCAATCCCTAGCAGAAACAGTCTACGCCTCTCTCCAAGCCAAGAAAGACATCGGACAAATGTCTAGCCTCAATAATGCCCTAGAGAAGAAGCGCGAAAATCTGGCCATCAAAGCAGACTGGATGCGCCGTACCGCTACCTCCCCATCCCTAGGAGAGAGTGGCAAGGTCGGAGGAGCATCCTCTGCGGCAGTACAACAAGCCAAACGCGCCAAGGCTCAGGCAGAAGTCATGTCCTCACAGAAGTACACGGCGATCATCAAGGAGATCGCAGAGATCGAGGGCATGCGTAAGAAGCATACCATCCAGAGTGAAAAGCAAATCCTCCAGACCAAGATCCAATTCCAAGCCTCCATTGCTCAGTGGCTCATGCAGCGCCGCTTCCACCATGTCATTATCGCCGCTCGCTTCTATAATGTACTCTGGCAAGACGGAGATAATGCCCTACACATTCGTAAGGATGCGACCCTCTCCAAGCTCTTCGCCAACTCAGTAGGGTTCAGCCCGACAGTAACAGCGATCGACTCTATCGCTAATGAAGCAGTCAGAGATACAGAGAACGCCATTGATGCATGCCTCTACCTTATGGAACAGGGAGATCTCCACTCCGCATCACAGCGTCTCCTCGAGGCCTTTGCGATTGGCGAGTTCCTCACTCCTCTTACCCTCCTAGATCGTAACGACAAGCGTGAGATCCAGGTCTACACCCGTGAGCTCTCTCAACTCTTCGACGCCATTCAGGCCAAAGACTTTGGACGAGCACGAGAACTGACCGTCGGACTCAAGGGCAAGGCCCAGGACTTCCCATCGTCTAAGGCTGAGAGCGCCATCTCTGCGAATGTCATCGCCTCTAACATGGCGATCAAGAAGGCTCAGAAAGCCCTCCTCCGTGACGACGAAGCAGGCGTCGCAGAAGGCATCAAAACCGCGACCGAATACTGGCCAACTAACCCTAAGCTCATGGAGTTCTCCGACCTCATGGACCAGGGCACCCAGCTCGTCTCTACCCAGAACGACTTCAAGCGCCTCATCCGCGAGCAGAACTACCGTGAGATCTTCAAGCGTCAATATGAGATCGCGCCAACAATTGCGAACAGCCCAGAAGACCT
>WTJZ01000271.1 GCA_011524615.1 Akkermansiaceae bacterium
TGGGGGACAAAAGTCTTTTACCTTTCCCTTGAACTCACTTTCTGACGAGTCTCAGCAACGTGTAAGAGCTTGGGGCGAAAGGCAGGAACTAATGGTTCACCCTCACGGATGGAAGACCGTCACCATACATTTGGGAGAGTTGCGTGGTGATTTTTGGACCTCTTATTCGGCGCAAGAGTTCTCTGATGTCACTGGTAACTTTCAGATGGAATTACCAGAAGGGGGGAGGATTGGGTTTAGCCTATATAGTAATGATTATACTAATGCTGGTTATCTCAATATCCCGTATTCTGGTGAGACCGATTGGTATTTCAGCTCTGGGAAGAAGGGCTTCTATCTGAAGAAAGGAGAAAGTGGAAAGGAAACGCTCATTTTTGACCTAAAGGAGCAGGCTGGCTTGGTCGCGCGACAGGCAGACATGGCGCGGATCTCTGCGAATCCCACAGCTCTGCGTAGTATGTCGCAAGGGAAGATTGACTGCAATATGTATAAGGGGTTGAGAAGCCTGCAATTCCTTTGGCTAGATGCCCGTCAGGGAGTTGAACATTTGGAGTCGCTTGGGAGCTGCCAAAAGTTAGAGGAGCTCGTCATTGAGGCCGACTTGGATAAGCCTAGTGTGCTGGATCTCGATGAGGTTCTACAACTCAAGGCCCTCCGCTCATTCTCTCTCTCTAATTGGGGACGTGGCCTACCAGTCACGTCAGAACAACTCTCTCACTTGGCCAAGGCGACTCATTTAGAAGCACTTTCGCTGAGTGGGAATTGTCAGTGCAATGAGTCAGTCCTGCAAGACCTAGAGTCGCTCTCCTCCCTCAAGCTTGAGAATACAATGGGGGAAGAAAGCCCTGTAAACCTAGAAGCGCAGTCGAAGCTCACGGATCTTTCCATAGATCAATATAGCGTTAAGAGATCGTCATTTGCTGCCCTCATGGAGAGTGGGCATTTTAAGTCCCTCCGTTCTCTACAGGTAGATGCATCTTACCCAGTCGAGAATACTCCATCTCTTCATAGTCTGACCTTAACCAACGCTAAGCAACAGATGGACTTTTCTCACATTAGTTCAGAACTAGATCTGGCTTATATAGGTTTCAATTCCCTGTCGAATGCAGGCTACTTGAGTATTGCTCAAAATGCCTCACTCATGAACGCCAAAAGTGTCAAGTTCAGTTCCTCCGAGTTAGGTCACGGGAGTGTCATCAGTGGCATGAAGCAGCTCGAAACATTACATCTAGAATATTGCAAGAATCTCCAGAGCTTGGATCTCAGCCAGGCGCACCATCTCAAGCATCTCACTATCTATGGAGTAGACTCCCTAGAGTCCTTGTCGCTGCCCCCACAGTTGCAAAGTCTAACTATTAAGGATACTCCTATTAAGACCATTTCGGGTTCACCGGCATTAAAGAATCTGTATCTCAAAGAGTGCAATGCTCTAGAGATGTCTGGATTTCCGTCCTTACCAAGACTCATTAAAAGCCTCAGCTCGATCACGATCAGTACTTCTCAGCACCTACCTGAGACGTTGAAGAAGCCTTTTTAAACGAACGATGCTGAGAGTCTACTCAGTATCGAAAAGGATAAACCGCGAAAGTGGCACAGAATTTAAGCCCCTAATTCTTTGCGCCTTCGCGACTTAGCGGTTCCCCTCCACTCTTAAATTTTTCATCTTCAATTTTGAATCCAACTGACTACGCAACCACGGTCAACACGGCATCTCGCATCCCGTGGATCTTCTTCTTATCCGCGGGGTTAATGGTCGCGAGTACGCCCCCTAGAGTGACTTGCTTGTAATCAGGCGTGACGAGGTAGTATGGACAGAGGCGGACACGTCCCTTCATCACCTTCACGGCCCCCGTCTCAGGATCAAAGTACGGATGCTCGACGATTTGGGTGTCGGTAAACTCCTGCATGATATACGGAGACTGCTCAAAGCTCTGTAGTGCGTGACTCATCGCTTGCTCCCATTCTTGCGCAGACTCGTCATGCCCGATGGTCACGCCTCGGCTGCCCCATGCTAGTTCTGAGAATCCACTGACCTTGAGCACCAGCTCGCGCTCCTTTTGGCTAAAGCGACCGACCTGCTGCCAGGAATGCACATCTAGACGCGGTAGCGCCGCATGTGGGGGGAGTTCCGTAGGGTCGACGACCCACCCATAGGGCACGATCGACTTCAATCGACTCACCTGCTTCTCACGGAGCTCCTCCGCCCAATACCCTGCTAAGGAGGGCGTATGCAGTAAGGCGAGCCAAAGCTTCTCCTCCAAGTGCGGCTTCACGGGAGGGGTGATCTCGTTCTCTAAATAACGTTCCTGTAGTGCGGGCACATTCTCCCAGTCAAAGAGCTCAAAGAAGCGGTATGGAGGCAGGCCACTCTCTGACCTGTCGGCCTCTACAGAATGACACAGCCATGGCTGGGACTCCGTCCCCACCTGCTCACAAAGGTACTCCATCTCTGAGCGGTAATCCGCAGACTCCTCCGAGATCTGCACCTCTAGCCCCTCAGGGGCAAATCGGCGTAAGGCATGCACCATCCCCTCCCCGAGCGTGTCCTCATACTGACTCGCTAACCAGGTCGTCAGCCCCATGCCTCCAGGGACCGAGTCGAGCTCCGTCATCGAGAACCCATGCTCTGCCAATAAGAGATCGGGGCGAATAACCCGCGGGAGAGCCGTCTTATAGAGGCCATCATACTGAGCCCCTACTAGCCAATCAGGCTTCCCAGCGTCTAACGTCTCACTAATCCAGGCTGGTATCGTCCCCTTGCGGCTACGTTTGTACAAACGGTCACAAGCCTGCTGAAAGGCTAAGAGCGTACGGCCTAGCCCCTCTAGCTGGCGGGTTAACTTTTCCTCTAATCGGAGAGGCTCAGGAGAGAGCAGAAAGGGTAATTCTTCCCCGCGGAATAAGCCTTGAGCAGGTAATGATGACTTAAAACTCTCCAGTGTACGCATAGACCGAAAAAGAAAAAAGCTTGCACCCAACGATGCAAACTTTTTCCTAAGATATTTGATTATTCTCGCCTTTATTAAAGAACTGAGAGCTCTTATAAGGAGATCCCGACCTATCGCTTACGTCGGGTGACGAGTGAAAGACCGCCTAATGCGATCAGCAAAGTAGATGATGGCTCTGGAATATAGGTGAAAATCGCCTTTAAGCCTACACTATCATCGAGCTCTACAGAATAATCAGTAGTTCCACTGACGTATGTCGTACCGGTAAAGGCGATATGAGCATCAGTAGATGTGAGGTCGATCGTCACTCCATCTAGGCTCCTTCCTCCTGTGAATCCTGATAAATCGAACCCGATCTCATCATTTCCCCAGTTTAATTGAGCAGCGTCAAAGCCAAAGACATCATCGGCGGCAGTAATCACATACTCGATCGTCCCAGAGAGGTACATAAAGCCGAAATCCATATCCACTCCGTCATGAAGACGCAGGTCTCCATTTTCATTAGCGAAACGGGTAATCTCAGCAGTACTGCTAAAGTCTAATGTACCAGCAATGTCTAGTGTTACCCCCTTCCCCACAAAGTCCACAAACGTGACATCGTCACTAGCACCTGAGTAGGTGTAGACGGCTCCTGAGCCGATCGTTAGGTCATTGTACACATTGATACGGAATGAACCAGAGCCTTGCACGTTAGTCGTCGAGGCCGTCACCACAGCATTTGAGGTATCAATAATGACGGAGTCTCCGCTACCAGGAACCACTCCTCCATCCCAGTTAGAGGTATCATGGTAGCTAAACAACTCATCAAGGTCTCCCATCGTTGAAGTGTCGACTTGAGCAGGGTTCCACGTGTAGGTAGCTCCAGAGGCTACAGTAGGGAGAATAAGGCTGGATATTAGTAGTTTATACGTCTTTTTCATAGGTCTACATATAGTAATACGTAGACAATCTCTATATTTCGTAAAAAAGAGAAAAAAATTCAAAAAAAGTCCGCGAAGAGCACGAATCTAAGAGTTTGGGAAGCTTCTACTCCCCAAGCCTATAGGTCAACACACTACCTGATAGTAAGATGGTGAAGTACTCCCATCACCTCCTACACACCTCAGGTGCACTAGCTCTAGAAGCGTACCTTAACACCTGAATAGTAAGCGTTATACGCCCCCTTCATCGGTTGCTCGGATCCGTCCTCATCAGTGTAGGATCCCCACACACCGCGAGCTCCAGAGCGGTGCATGATCCCGAGCATGAGCCATGAATCGTCGAGTGAATCAAAGCCGATGAGGTCACCTAGGTTAAAGCCGAGTGAAAACTCATTATAATTCAAAAGATTACGACTCTCACGGCCGCTACGGTTCTGCTTCTCCCCCTCTAAGATTCGCCACGTGTAGGACGCCCCAGTACCGACCTCTGCGATCGTTCTGACCTTATGGTTCCATGGGAAGGACTTCCAAACCGCCTTAAAGAGGATCGTGTTCTGCGCCGTGTTATGATCGACGCCACGTTCATCATGGTAATGAGCACCGAGAGTCATGACGATATCACCCTTACCGTCGAAGATGTCTTCCTTGATCACACGTCCTACGTTCACCCCATAGGAGAACTGAGCGAGTAGTGTCGGGTCGATCGGGACGAGTAATTCACCGACATTATTTGACGTGCTCACACTCATCATCGGAGTGACTTCCCAGAGTTTCTTAGGAGCTGGCTCTACCACTAAGGACGTTGCCTGAGCCGATAGAACGAGGAGTAAGGAGAAGAGTACCTGTTTCATCGCGTGCGTGGTATACAAGTATCTCCCCCTCCACAACTCTTTTTTACCACATCAGTGTCTCTGCATGGAGAATTCGCAAATCTTGTTACCATCATGCCCCACGCACAAAAGAAAATATGCATTTTTTGTTGCCATCTATGATCTTTCTGTTGTATCAAGTCCGTCCGCTGCCCCAGTGGCGGAATTGGTAGACGCTGTGGATTTAAAATCCATTGTTCCTAGAACGTGCCGGTTCGAGTCCGGCCTGGGGTATTTTCTTTCTTTTTTTTAATCATGTCGGACAATTTACTAGATCGGCCAATGAGCGAGCTCCGCAAGGAGTACCCAAGTATGAAGCGTGCGCTCTTCTCTTCCTTTCACATTGGTGGTTGTCAGTCATGTGCCTATGCGGATGGTGAGACACTCGCCTCCGTTTGTGAGCGCAATGAGCTCAATCCTGATGAGGTCGTAAAGGAGATCCTCGAAAGTGCGGAACGTGACGCCCAGATGATGCTGACACCCCAGCAACTCCATGAACTCCGAGAGGCAGAGCCAGACCTGCTCCTACTGGACTCCCGCACCCGTGAGGAACACGAGGCGGTCGCGATCAATGGGTCTACCTTTCTGACTCAGCAACTCCAGGACAGCCTGTTCAAGCCGGAGAACTACGAGCGCACCATCGTGATCTATGACCACTCGGGACAAAACGCGCTCGATACCTGTTCATGGTTCCAAGGGCACGGTCTCAAGGGGACTCGCATCCTCAAGGGAGGCATCGACCTCTGGGCTCAGGAGGTAGAGACCGCCATGCCACGCTACCGAGTCGAACTCGGTTAAACACTTTTTTTCTCTCTCTGGGTCTATAGTTCAATGGATAGAATGTTGGTTTCCGGTACCAAAGATGTGGGTTCGACTCCCGCTGGACCTGCCAGAGAAAAGGCTCCCCTATGGGAGAGCTCCGAGATTAGCTCTCGAATTCTACACCAGACTGATGAGCTCATCGCCTTTGATAAGCCCTACGACTGGCCTACGAGTGGGTACACACTCGATGATGATGACTGCGTGCAATACCACCTGATGAACTATCTCAGAGAGCAGAACGAGCTCACCTGCACGACTAAGTACCCTAACGGCATGCTATGGGCAGTGCACCAGCTCGACGCCGATACCTCTGGGGTTCTCCTCTTCGCTAGGAGTAAAGGGGCATGCCGTCGCTACCATCGCCAACTCTCCTCACCTCAGACCTGTAAGACCTATCTCGCTGTCATCCATGGCGCCCCCTCATGGAGCACTCATGATGAACAGAGCTCATTAGGTAAGCTCGCAGAGAACCGCCGCGGAGTACTGCCCTTAGCAGAGGGCGGACAGAGCGCCCACACCCAGTTCACTGTGCTCGCTAGAGAGGAACGATTCACCCTCGTCAGTGCTCAGATCTTCACAGGGCGCACTCATCAGATACGGCTTCATCTCTCTCACCTCGGTCACCCATTAGTAGGCGAGGAATGGTACTGTACACCTCCCTGCACGCAACATGAGAGACAGGCACTCCATGCCGCTCGTATCTCGATCCATGATCCCTTCACGGATACCCCATTGATCCTAGAGTCTCCCCTACCAACGGATCTCACCCGACTCATTCAAGAGCGGAATTTGACACTCCCTCATTTCTAATGTTGCACGCATCGATTTTTTTTCCGATACGTATTGAATATGAGCGAGGAGTATCCGTCCAACAGACATCCTAATGAGGACACCCCTATGCCGAACTCACCCTTCGCGAATTCCCCCCGCCTAGATGACCAAGCTGCTCGTGAACGACAACTCGTCTCACTCGCGCAGAATGGTGACCTCAGCGCCTTTAACGAATTGGTAGAGCTCCATAGAGGTAAGATCTATGCCATGATACAGAATATGATCCATAACCAAGCTGATGCATGGGACCTCACCCAAGAGGCCTTCATCAAGGCATGGAAGGCGCTCCCAAACTTCGAGGCTCGAGCCAAGTTCTCAACCTGGCTCTACCGCATCGCGCACAACGTCGTCTATGACTGGATGCGGAAGCGCAAGATCCAGTCTGCTGGCGAGTTCAACGATGAGATCATGACTGATGCGACCATCGAGCCCTCCGCCAGAACGACTCCCCGCGAATCGCTCGCACCCGACCAGGCCCTCGCCAATTCGGAACTAGGGATCAAGATCAAGGACGCCATGGCCAAGCTCAGCCCCGAACACCGCCAAGCCATCCTCCTCAGAGAAGTCGAAGGATACGACTATAAGGAAATCGCCGAAATCATTCATAGCTCTATAGGGACCGTCATGAGCCGTCTCTTCTACGCCCGTAAGAAACTCCAATCACTCCTCGAAAATGAACGATAACAAAGAACTCATCGTTCGCTGGCAAGATGGCGAACTCCTCACTGAGGCAGAGATCCAGCATCTAGAGCAGACTCTGGGTGAGGAGCTCCACCAACTCCCGACCCCAGAGAACCTCTCCTCACTGCAATCACAGTTACGCGAGGCTTACCCAGCCGATGCAGACATCCCGAATGCAGACCTCTTCCAACGCTCTCTCATGGAGCAACTCGCTCCACGTGAGGTGACACCACCGTCTAATGTCATCCCTATCTCATCCTCACCCAAGTACTTCTGGTGGGCGATCGGGAGTAGCATGGCTGCCTGCTTCATGCTCGGAATCATCCTGACGAACCTCATGACACCCCGAGCAACTACTCCAGTCGCTCAAGCACCAGCCTACCCCGTCTATCAACCTGTCATCTACAGCGCTAATAAGAATCTCTCCGCAGACTATCAACCAGCCTCTCAACAACACATCATTGTGGTCGAGGGCCTAGAGGCCATCCCTGATGAAGTAGACCTCTTCAAACTAGCAGAATCTCAAAATACTCAGAATGAATATTAAGCTCCTCTCCATCCTGCTCCTCCTCACCCTGCACCTAGGGGCCAATACCCTCGACCCGGGGAAAGAAGTGGTCGGCAAACTCAGCGGAACCATCATCTATGCCTCTGAGACCGCGAACCAAGCAGCCAATAACCTCCCAGAAGAACAACACCTAGACACCTCAGGCTGGGAGCAAAAGTGGGGGTTCAAGCACTACCGTCGCATCGGCAATGATACCCAAGCGATCTACCGCTCCTATGAGAACTGGCTCAAGCCGATCAAAGGATCTGACCAAATCATGCTGAGCTACAGCGTCGTCAAGCCCACCGACGATGGATACGAGATCGACCTCTCCTTCTGGCAAGAACAGCGCAAGGTCTTTCGCACGACCTCACTCATCCTAGAGGAGAAGAAGCCCCTCATTATCCTCGGACCAAAGTGGAGAGACGGCCAACTCCTCTTCGCTATCGAACTCAAAGACTAACCGCATATGAGACCCTACGCCCTCCTCTTCATCCTCTCCCTGCTGACCGCATCAGCACAGCTACAATTCGACTCCACTAATCAGAAAATCTCTCCTAACCCCAAGGCTCAGTTCGTGGAAGTCGCCTTCCCCTTCTCCGCCCTCTCCGATACCGAGATCGAGCGTATCGAGGTTCACTGCTCCTGTATCAAGCCCCTCTCCAAGCCAAAGACCTTCGCCTCTGGGGAAAGGGACTCGATCAAGCTCAAACTCGAAACCAAATCGATCAAGGGCACGGTACAAAAATCCGTCACAATCCATACGAAGGACCACAAGAGCCAAAAGCTCATCGTCACCGCCACCATCCCCAAGGTCATCAACATCACCCCTAAGTCTCTCATCTGGTATCAGAATGAGGAAGCAACGACGAAGTCCTACACCATCACAATCGATCCTGGATACGACCTAGAGATTACAAAGGTGCTCGCCTCACGCCCCCTCTTCCACCAACAGCTAATAGAGACCTCATCAGACGCGAAAAAGGGCAAGTCATACCAACTGCAAATTACGCCGAAGTCTCTAGACTACAAAGGCTACTGCATGCTCAAGGTTCAGACCAATAGTAAGATCCCACGCTATCAATCCAGCTCTCTCATCAGCGCGATCAAGCCCCCAAAAAATTAAATTCTGTCCCCTAGGGGCCAGCCTTAAAGGATGCGGGCACCCCAGAGATTAGAGAAAGGACTTCGCGAGCTCCACAAAGACTGTTTGCTTAGAAACCTTGACCTTCTCTAGTCGTTGTTCTGCAGATGCCTCACTCAGGAGGTCCAAAGTCTTCTCCCCCAACATCGCAGGTAGCAATGAAGCTGCACGGAGGCGACGATTGGTCAACTCTTGAGCATACGCTCTCCCGTCAGCTAAGAACTGCCGCGCCTGTAAGAGATAAGGGTCTGTAGCTGAGATGACCTCTGCTACCGTCTCCCCCGCATTAGGGAGGTAGCATCGTCCATTCGCAAAGTCTTCTGGCACATCTCGGATAATATTGGTGAGTTGGAGCCCTTTCCCATAGTTCACTCCTTTCTCT
>WTJZ01000151.1 GCA_011524615.1 Akkermansiaceae bacterium
ATCATACTCTTTGGTGTAGGTGGTGGGCTCGCGCTCATCGTTATAGTGTTGGCGGGACTGTTTACGGTGAAGCAGCAGACCTTTAAGGTCGTGGAACGCTTCGGCAAGTTTACAAAAGTAGCGTATTCTGGACTGAACTGGAAGGTTCCCTTGATTGACTCCGTTGTAGGAGGCGATACATTTAGGATTCAGCAGCTTGATGTCCCTGTAGAAACCAAGACAAAGGACAACGTCTTCATCATTCTAAAGATCTCGGTACAATACAACATCTTGCGAGAAAAAGCATTCGACGCTTTCTATAAACTCGAGAGCCCAGAGCCTCAGATTACCTCATATGTCTTTGATGTCGTCCGAGCAAAGGTTCCTACCTTGACTCTCGACGATGTGTTCGAGAAGAAGGACGAAATCGCCTCTAGTGTGACCTCCGAGCTCAAGGAAACCATGGACGACTTTGGCTACTTCATCGTACAAGCACTCGTCACCGATATCGAACCCGATGAGAAGGTCAAGCTAGCGATGAATGAGATCAATGCCCAACAGAGACTACGAGTCGCTGCCACAGAAAAGGGGGAAGCGGAAAAGGTACTCATCGTGAAGGCAGCCGAAGCAGAAGCCGAATCGAAACGCTTACAAGGTGAAGGGATCGCAAATCAGAGGAAGGCGATCATTCAGGGCCTCAAGGAGTCTGTAGAAGAATTCGAAGAAGTAATCGATGGAGCATCGGCAAAAGATGTCATGAACTTGGTTCTAGTGACTCAGTACTTTGACACCCTGAAAGACATTGGAGGATCGTCTAAGTCGAACGTGGTTATGGTTCCCTCCTCACCAGGAGGCGTATCAGACATCGCCCAACAAATTCAACAAGCCATGATCGTCGCGGATAAAGTCGAGTAAGCACAACACCAAGAAGGTTCATATAAACTCAGCCCTCCGCTCTATCACCACTCATTATCAGTAGGATCGCTTCTCATAGCGATCCTGCTAACCCTTTGGTGGTCGCGATGAACTGCATGCCTCCCTCACTGATTTTACTTTCCCTCTCTGCGCATCCACTTCATAGTGGAACGCATGTTCATCGTATTTGAGGGAATTGACGGGACTGGTAAGTCGACACAGGTCAAGATGCTGACCGAGGCGCTACAGGAGAGAGGGCTAGCTGTACAATCATCCTATGAGCCGACTAATGGCCAGTACGGTAAGCTCCTCAGAGAGTCTATGACACGACCAGAAGGGCGTTACCCTCTCGCAGAAGAGCTCGACCTCTTCTACAAAGATCGCCAAGAGCATGTGGAGACTCTCATTAACCCAGCGTTAGAACGAGAGGAAGTCATCATCCTCGATCGCTACTACTACTCTATGATGGCGTACCAAGGCGCTCGAGGAGTAGATGTAGACGAGATCAGGGCTAAGAATGAAGAGTTCGCGACCACGCCAGATCTCATCTTTGTCCTCACGGTCCCGATCGAAGTCAGCCTAGAGCGTATCGGAGTACGCGACGGTGAAGGCAATGCCTTTGAGAAGCGTGAGAACTTAGAGAAATGCGCAGATATCTTTGCGTCTCTGGAGGATGACAATCTCTTCTTCATCGATGCCACCCGCAGTCCTGCAGAGATCCATGAAGAGATCCGCCGACTCACGCTAGGCTATATGCTCTAATATCTTTTGAGCAGTGCCTGCTCTGCTGGCAGGCCTAGTCTTTCTTAAGCTCGCCAATACGAGTCATAATCGTATCGGCGATCTCTTGGTATTGCTCCTTGGTCTTAACCTTCCCTAGATGGTTAAAGTCGAAGGGCTTACCGATCGTAATCGTGATAGGGTGCTTACGTGGCTTCTTCTCAGAGCGTGGCCATGCTTCATATGCCCCGCTGATATAGATGGGTTGAACGATCGCCTTACTCTTAGCCACGATCATTCCTACCCCTGCCGCTCCTTGCTGGAGCTCACCATCTTTGGTTCTCGTTCCCTCAGGGAACATGAGAACTCGATTCCCCTTTTTGACCTCATTGATGATCGTCTTCATGGAGGCCAGGTCGGCACCACCTTGGTTAACAGGCACCGCATTAACAGAGGCAATGAGCTTACCAAAGAGTCCCTTAAAGAGGGTCTGGCGAGCAAGGAAATGGATCTCTCCCTTATACGCCGCCGCGATGAGTGGAGGGTCGAGGTAACTCTGGTGGTTTGACGCGATAATCGTTCCGCCTTCCCCCGTCTTCACGAGGTTCTCCAGTCCCTCAACTTTCATCGAAAACATGAAGCGAGCAAAGAGACGAGCGAGTGATACACAAATCCAGTAGAGAGGTTTCATAAGAGTCTCTTAATCAGCTTATGGGCGTTTCGCAACAATGATTTCTACCCAACAGCTATTCCCTGGGTTCCAGCCCTGGATACGCGCGACCTCTTGCATACCGAACTTCTTCACAAAGCCCTCTGCCTCCTCTGTCTTGTCAGAGACTGGAGCGGGAGTGTCGCCGGCCTTAAGATCCTCTAGGAAGTCGTCATCTACCCGCCATCGGCGCGTCTGAAAGAGCATCTCATCTGCCTCTGCAAAGCCCTCGACCCGATCAGGGTGCCCCAGCTTCCAAAAGTCGGATGGATACCATGTCAATGTTCCCTCTTGGAACCCCCACGCTGCCCGCTCAGTCGCCCGATCCGTGGACAGGTACTCCATCAAACGAACGGTAGCATGAGCCTGACGCCCGAAGTATCCTGCAGGAATCATCATCAACGAGGCGAGTCCCGCAAAGACTAAGCCCTGCCATCCTGCTACCTTTCCATTGCGGTACACCATGATACCTCCGACAAAGAGAAACGCACCAAGCAATGCTAACGAGAGGAAGAGTCCCTTCATCGGAGCTACTTCTCCCTCCGTAGGAATAAGGACACAGCCAACGAAAGCAGCGAGCGAAATCAATCCAGCAAAAGTGATGCAAATCACACTCACAATTCGACCTCCAACACTGCGCTTAAAAGGTAATCCGATCATCCCTGCTAGGAGCAACATAAACGCTGGATAACCAGGAAGGATGTAGTGAGGTAACTGCGTCTTCATGAAGCTGAAGATCAAGAACGGACTGATAAACCATGCGATGAGATATTGTGCTCGGAATTGAGGGCTCTTAGGGTCAAAGCCGGACTTGATGGTTCGGATAATCTGTGCCGACCATGGCAATAGGAACGGCATCATGTAGACAAGGTAAATCCAGTAGACCACCTTGCGCTTATTCATCGAGACCGTTGCTCGCTCTACCACGTGCTTACCAATACCGATATCAAAGTACTGACCATCTGTCTGGATCATCGCAGGTATTCCCCAGAGCGCCATGATCCCAAAGGACAGCGGGATCCCCGACATCGTCATACCGAATACCTTAGCCGTCTGACGCAGTGACTCACGCTGGACCTCTGACTTCTTACTCAATGCAAGAATCAGGGCGTACACTCCGAGAGTGAGAAGCGGGATCAGGTACGCTAACGGCCCTTTAGCTAAAAAGCCGAACCCAACCGCTACATGAAAGATCCAGAACCACTTACTCAAGAACTTCCCTCCGCGATCTCGAAGCATCTCCCACTGGGCCCACTGGCTCAGCACCAAGAAAAGAATCAGAGGCATATCAGCCACCGCCATACGACCGTGAATCAATACCTGGAAGCAGCACAACCACATCGCTCCCGCCAAGACTGACCGTTCACGACTCAGACCGAAACTCCCCGCCATCTGAAAGACCAATATCGCAATCAACCAAGCCGAAGTGGTCGAATGTAACCGTGCTGCGAACTCATGCTTTCCAAAGACGGTGTAATGCAAGCGCATCCACCAATAGGTCAATGGCGGCTTATCGAAACGGTACTCATCATTAAAGTAAGGCACGACCCAATCATTACGGTCCATCATCTCGATCGTCGCATGAGAGAAACGAGGCTCATCCCGATCCATCAGTGGTAGCTGAAAGATCCCTGGTAACAGCGCTATCGCGGCAATGAGACTCAGGATGAGTCGAGGGTGCTTATTAACGAGATTCATTCTATCTTAATTCTTATCTGATTCAGGTGCGGGCTCCATCGCTACTTAGCATCAACAATCTGGTTAATAAAGCCTAGTAACTCCGTGCGTCCATCTCCCTTCTTCGAACTCGTTGAAAAGGTACGCGGCAGGACATCCGCAAACTCAGACATCGCAAGGTGGTATTGCTCCATATTCTGCGCTAGAGGCGTCTTCTTCGTCTTATCCCCTTTGGTATAAACCAAGACGAAGGGGATGCCACACTCCATCAACCAGTTAGAAAAGTCTAAATCGATTTGCTGAGGTGGGATCTTAGAGTCGATCAACTGAAACACACACTTCAGCGTCTCACGTTCAAGAATATAGTCCGATACAATCGCCTGGAACACATCCTTCGCCGAGCGAGAGACCTTCGCATAACCATACCCTGGAAGGTCTACTAGGTTCCATCGGTTAGCGATCTCGAAGAAGTTAAGTAAGCGTGTCTTACCTGGCTTGGAGGAAACATTAGCAACAGGATCACGTCCTCCTACGAGCATGTTAATGAGAGAAGACTTACCGACATTCGACCGACCTACAAAGGCAAACTCAGGCTTCTGAGCAGGAGGACACTGCTCATATTCTGCGGCTGACTTGATAAATTTACTCGGAATCGGCTTCATAAGCCCCATCACTTACATTGACTCCATTCCTCGATCAAGCTTGCTCACCCCCAAAATAGAAAAAACCCTAGGCCTCAAAACCTAGGGTCTCATCTATAACCAATAAGATAGCCTTACTTAGCAACAGGCTCTCTGAGAATAACTTGGTCTCCTTGACGGATCGTGTTCACTCGGAAGTCTGTATCGATGTCACACACCGTCTGATTCGCTTCGATCGTTTTTGCGAAGAGACGACCTACAAGCTCACCTCCACGGATAACTAGGAGCTCCGCGTTCGGAGAAAGGTTAGAGTTCTTAGATCCAGCGCCTACGACTGCGAAGTCCCACTCACTGTTCACCGCTTCGACACGCATCTCGAGTCCGTTGTTCGCAATACGCTTACGAATAGTAGCAAGCTCTGCTCTAGATTTAGCGATTGCTTCTGTATCTTGAGCGACTTTATCAGCAAGCTTTTCGTTGATGGCTTCCACGCTCTCAAGCTCTGTACGCTTATCATCTACTTGCCCTTCGATTCGGTCGATCACTGCAGCAACTTCTGATACGTCATCTACACCGATTCCTTCGAGTGTTGTAGCGATCTCTTCCTTGAGTTCATCAACACGCTCAAGCTTAGCGTCTAGGCCTTCGAGTTCTGCTTGTTTCTTCTCAAGCTGACGCGCAAGTTGGCGCTCGTTTTCTTGAGCTTTATCAAGCTTCACTTCTTCCTCAGCAACCTCTTCTTGTACTGATTTTAGTTCAACCTTGAGAGTATCCAGCTTCTTCGTTTGATCCGTGATCGACGCTTGGATGTTCTTCTTCTGGGCCTCAAACTTCTCAGTCTCCTGAGCGATTTCTGCTACCTTCTGAGTGTTATTGTACGACACATATGCCGCAGCTAAGGTGATAACAATACCGACAATGAATAGAATATTTTTCATAGTGAAATCTGGGAAATAAAATTAGTTAAGCGATGAAAGAACCTGATCACCAGGGTGGATACGATAGCCTTCGATAAGTGACCCTTGAACGATGTTAGCTGACGCACTAGAGCTCTCTACCGCTGTTACTACGAGCTTAGCAATTGTAGCACCTTCTCTCACCACCTTTAGCTTAGAACCTTTTACTACGCCCTGATGGTCTCCACTAGAGATCGTCACATAGCCATATTGACCGTAAACATCTACCACCTTAGACTTAAGATCTGGTGATGACTGCCCTTTAGAATAAAAACCAACTGAATCCTTAGTCTTCGCAAGCTGCTTCTCTAATGTCATCGCTTTTGAATCAGTTGCTGCTCTCTTGCTCTCTGCTGCTGAGAGATCTTCTCTCACTTCAGCGAGCTCTAGGTTAGCGCTCTTGTACTGGCGAGCAAGACGCTCAACCTTACCAGACTCTTCTGCGACACCGTCAACACGCTTTACATCTTCCTTGCGTTCCTCAATACGGAGCTCAACTGCAGCGATATCTTCTTCGATCTCACCAGCCTTGGTCTTGTTGAACTGCTCCTTCATGTCCGCGAGCTTTGTTTGCTCCTCTTCGATACTTGCTGAGGCTTCTTTTACGTCACTTTGTGCGTTTTGAAGTACCTTTTGAGCCTTATTATACTGCGCCTCTACATTTTCCTTTTTATCCTTCTGCGCATTAAGAGAGGACTGGTTCTGCCATGCGAAATACGCAGACACGACGAGGAATACTGCAGCTATTGCTCCGAGAATATTGGTCATAGTAATTGGTTAAATTTTGAGGGTGCCCACTATCTTTGGTTAAGAATTTAGTGAGAGACAATCATTTTTTCGCATTAGCGGGAGTTTTTTTGTGTTATCAACCCGATAAGGCAAAAAAATGCGATAAATTGTCACTTTGGTAACATGTAGTCCGAGTTTCTTAACTATTCTACGATGAAAAACGGGTTCAAAAGGTTCTCTTTGTTGTAAGAAAGTGGCTCTTCTGTACGTGCGACGAACACATTTCGTCCAGCACCGAGTGCTACTGCGTGTGCCGCACCGGTATCCCACTCCATTGTAGGGCCTAATCGAGGGTATACATCAGCGAGACCTTCAGCAACGAGACAGAACTTAAGAGAACTCCCTGCAGAGAGGAAGTCTACTTCCTTACCTTGTGCCTTCAGTTCATCGACAAACGCGACGACATCATCACTGAGGTGAGAACGACTCGCCACGACCTTGATCGAGTCCTTGGTAGAATAGTGAGGGTGTGTCTCTAGCTGAGAAACGGTACCGTCCGCACTAATCTTCCATGAGCCTTCACCTGGAATTCCGATGAAGTAAGTATTCTCGGTAGGCTGATAGACCACTCCCAGGATAGGAGCTCCATTCTCGATGAGAGCGATATTCACAGTGAATTCACCGTTCTTCTTGATGAACTCCTTCGTTCCATCGAGTGGGTCGATTAACCAGAACTTAGACCACTCTTTACGCTCAGCGTATTCGACCGTCTTATTCTCCTCAGAGATGATCGGGATCTCAGAGTAGTGAGCCGCGATGAAGTCGAGTAAGACTTGGTTACCAGCCTTATCCGCAGCTGTCAGAGGAGAGTCGTCCCCCTTGATCTCTACATCAAAGTCCGTCTTATAGATCTCAAGGATTGCTTCACCAGCCTTCCCCACTGCATCAGTGAGGAGAGAGAGGTCGATACCGTGCGCTGTTGCAGGAAGTGACATATACTCTACAGATTAATAGTGTTCCTTACAGAATTCCTCGAAGCGATCGAGACCTTCACTGAGTACCTCGAATGAAGTACAGTAACTGATACGCACGCCATAGTCATGACCAAAGGCGGCACCTGGAACTACTGCCACTTGGTGACGAGAGAGAAGCTTGTCCGCTAGGTTCTGCGACTTCATTCCGAGATCGACACAGTTCACGAAGAAGTAGAATGCACCCTTTGGCTCTGTCACACGGATCCCACGGATCGCTTTGAGACGGCCTAGGACGTACTGACGACGTACATCATATTCTGCTCTCATGTCTGCGATGAACTTCTCAGAAGCGTCATTCGCAAGAGCCTCGAGAGCACCGTACTGAGCAAATGAAGTTACATTTGATGTCGTGTGGCTCTGAATAGTAGCGATCGCCTTAGCAATCGCAGGAGGAGCTGCAGTGTATCCGAGACGCCATCCGGTCATCGCATATGCTTTAGAGAGACCACCTACAGTGATCGTGAGATTGTTGATCTCCTCGCTGAGAGAACCGATTGAGACATGCTTAGTCTCACCGTAGGTCATCTTCTCGTAGATCTCATCTGACATGATGATGATATCTTCAGATGCTGCGATCTCGGCAATCGCCTCGAGCTCTTCCTTGCTGTAGACTGCTCCCGTAGGGTTACCTGGAGAGTTAATGATGATCATCTTAGTTGATGGAGTCATCGCTTCCTCGAACTGCTCTGGAGTAATCTTCCAGTGCTCGCTCTCCTTCGTCTCAACGATAACTGGCTTACCACCTGCGAGACGTACCATCTCAGGGTAGCTCACCCAGTATGGAGCAGGGATGATTACCTCATCACCTTCATCGAGTACTGCAGCGAGTGCATTGAAGCAAGCTTGCTTACCACCTGTACTAACAACGACGTCTGTTGGGCCGTAGTTGAGTCCGTTCTCATTCTTGAGCTTTGCTGAGATCGCTTCACGGAGCTCCATAAGTCCAGATGCTGGAGTATACTTAGTCTTACCCTCTGTGAGTGCCGTAATGGTAGCCTCCTTGATATGCTCTGGAGTATCGAAGTCAGGCTCACCACCAGCGAGGCCATAGACTGTCTCGCCCTCAGCTTTTAGACGTTTAACCTCATTTGTTACCGCTAGCGTTAGAGACGGCGTCAACGACTTTACTTTATTTGAAATGATATCCATGTGATCTGGTTGAATAGGGTTTGTCTGGGCGGACTCCTTACGGAATTCTATTTATATTCTGCAAATAGACACCTAACCTCGCCTCCCTTGCAAGTGAAATGGAAACATTTTTACCCTCATCACGATTCTCTCTCGTGTCCTGCTGATGGTCTGCATGTCTCATCACTTCCCCGATAGACACTAATCAGCCACCGCTGAGAGTGAGGCTAATACAACAATATAGAGGAAGAAGAGTACAATCTGAACCATAGTAATAACGAATAATATCTACCAGATACGCAACTCTCGGTTCATTCTTACAACACAATCACTCCTCAATAGCATTGCGCAATTCCTACACAGTGCTACAGAGGGGGAAAACGAATCACTGTGAGTACTCTATCGAAACCGCCAGAACCCATCTCAAATGATCAAGCTCTCGAAAACTTCTTTGCCTGGCTCGAGGCTACAGGGATCGAGCCATACGATCATCAGGAAGAAGCTATCATAGAACTCTTCGCAGGGAAGAATGTCATCCTGAATACTCCAACAGGCTCTGGTAAATCCCTCGTGGCTCTCGCAGTCCACTATCGAGGACTCTGCACCGGACGCCGTACCTACTACACCGTTCCGATCAAGGCCCTCGCCAATGAGAAGTTTCTCTCGCTGTGTAAAACCTTTGGGCCTGAGAATGTGGGGCTCGTCACCGGTGATGCCACCGTGAACGGAGACGCTCCGATCATCTGTTGTACCGCTGAGATCGTGAGTAATCTCGCCCTACGAGAGGGGTCTCAAGCCCCCGTCCACGACCTCATTGTCGATGAGTTCCACTATTATTCCGATCGAGACCGTGGTATCTCATGGCAGATCCCGCTGCTGACACTCGCCCAAACCCGCTTTTGCCTCATGTCCGCGACGATCGGGGAGACCTCTCGCTTCGAGCGCGAGCTCACTGAGATGACGGGTGCTGAGACCGTCCTCGTGCAGTCTGACCAACGCCCCGTCCCTCTCGAGTTTAACTACTCAGAGACTCCGCTAGAGGACCAGATCGCCGAACTCGTCGAAAAGGACCGCGCCCCAGTCTACCTCGTCCACTTCACCCAGAACTCTACTGCTCAGACGGCTACCAACCTCGTCTCGAGGAACTTCCTCACTAAGGAAGAGCGGGCACAACTCACCGAGGCACTGATCAATGTAAAGTTCTCCTCCCCCTACGGAAAGGACCTCAAACGCCTCCTCACGAATGGCATCGGAGTCCACCATGCCGGCCTCCTGCCCAAGTACCGCATCCTCGTCGAGCAGCTCGCTCAACAAGGCCTGCTCAAGGTCATCTGTGGTACCGATACGCTCGGCGTCGGGGTGAATGTCCCTATCCGTACCGTCGTCTTCACCCAACTCTGTAAGTATAATGGAGAGAAGACGGCAATCCTCACCGTGCGTGACTTCAAGCAAATCTGTGGTCGTGCAGGGCGTCGAGGGTTCGATGATATCGGGTATGTCATCGCACAGGCTCCCGCTCACGAAATCGAGAATAAGGTCGCTCAAGCCAAGGCCGCAGAAAAAGCGGCCAAGGGCAAGAAGGTCAAATCCAGCCCCAAAAAGTCCCCACCCGAGCACGGCTACGTCCACTGGAATGAAGAGACCTACCGCAAGCTCATCGACTCCCCGCCTGAGCCTCTTGTCTCCAGCTTCAAGCTCCGCCAAAGCATGCTGCTCAATATCCTCTCACGGGAAAACTCAGACGGTTGCGCCGCGCTCAAGCACCTCATCGAGGTCTGTCACGAGTCCGATCATAATAAGAAGAAGGTCCGTAAGCACTCCTTCCAGCTCTTCAGAGGATTGGTCGAATCCACCATTCTTAGCATCGTGCCACCAGCCGAACGCTCCGCTCCGTACGAGAAGCTCAAGCTCAACATCGACCTCCCAGAAGACTTCTCGCTGAACCAAGCCCTAGGGCTCTGGCTACTCGATGTCCTTCCTAAGCTCGACAAGGAGGCCCCAGAGTATTCGCTCAATCTCATCTCCTGTATTGAGGCCATCCTAGAGGACCCTCAGATCGTCCTCCGTGCACAGACTAAGCATCAGCGCGACCTCATCTTCCAAAACCTAAAGGATGAAGGACTCAGCTACGAGGAACGCATGACGAAGCTGGAGGAGGTTGATTACCCCAAGCCGGGTAAGGACTTCATCTACGACACCTATAATGACTTCATCAGTAAGAACCCGTGGCTCAAGGATAACTCGATCCGTCCTAAGTCGATCGTGAGGGAGATGTTCGAGGAATACTATAACTTCCCCGATTACATCCGCACCTATAAGCTGGAGCGCACCGAGGGAGTCCTCCTCAGACACCTCTCTGAGGTCTATAAGGTCCTCACCCAGACCATCCCCATCACGGCCAAGACTCCCGAGGTCATCGAAGCAGAAGAATACATCAGCGAGATCCTAGAGGCTACTGACTCCTCTCTCGTCGATGAGTGGCAGAAGCTCCAGGACCCAGACTACGACCCTGAACAAGCGCGCGAAGAGAAGCTCGCAAGCCAAAAGGATGTTCCCCTCTCTCGACGTAAGGCCGAGTTCTCTGCGCAGCTCCACCGTACTGTCATGAGCTTCCTAAAGCACTTCCGAGACGAACACTGGGGAGATTGCTTCGACCTTATTCAGCCGACGGCTGGGAATGGAGTCACTTGGGAGAAGCACCACTTCGAGGACACCATCGATGACTACCTCGATGACGTTGACCTCTACCTCATGGATCCAGAGGCGCGGAACCGTAAGCATCACCACCTCCAAGAGGAGACCAGCGAAGATGGTACCCGCCTCCTGCGCGTGACACAAACCCTCTGCGACCCTGACCTCGAACTCCTCTGGTCTGCACACTTCCTCGTGAACCTAGATGCCACTGACTCCACAGGAGAACTCCACCTCACCTTTAATGGCTTCTCACGCGCCGAATAGCGTAGGCTTCACTTTTAAGGATTGATGTCCGCTAACGCTCATGGATGATACCGCTATGGAATTAATGGATGACGAGTACTTCATGCATCAAGCACTACGTGAGGCAAGAAAGGCCTATCAGGCTAATGAGGTTCCCATCGGTGCCGTCATCGTCAAAGAGCAGCGAGTGATCGCACGTGGCTGGAATCAGGTCGAGACCCTCAAGGACGCCACGGCCCACGCTGAGATGCTCGCCCTCACCGCCGCCCAATCAATCCTCGGAGACTGGCGTCTAGAAGGGTGCACCCTCTACGTCACTAAGGAGCCCTGCCCTATGTGCGCGGGTGCCATCGTACACTGTCGCCCCGACCGTGTCGTCTTCGCCCTCCCCGACCCAAAGGCGGGCGCCTGCGGCGGATGGATCAATCTCCTCGACTCTAACCCACCACTCAACCACGCCTGCGCCACCTCCTACGGTGTCTGCGAGGATGAGGCGCGGGAACTCCTCGTTGGCTTCTTCCGCGAGGCGCGCAAGAAGCGAAAGGAAAAACTCAAAATCCTCAAAGGGCTCCCTACCCAAGACGACCTCACCCCATAGAGCCTCCCTCGTCAAACTTCTGACGAACGCAAACGGTTAATCATATTGATTAAATATCCGTTTGACCTCTGAGATAAAGTTTTCCTAAATGCCATACTCTTATGAAGATCGCTTACACACTCGTTGGGATGACTCGTGGCCATGCGTCACGTGCTCTCGCTGTTGGTGCTGAGCTGATTGAGCGAGGACATGATGTCCGCTTCTATACGAATCTCGATGCCTATGAGCTCCTGACGGCTCGCTTTGGAGAGGAACGCGTGATCGAGTCCGAGATGCCTAAGTACATCTTCAAGGATGGTAAGATTTGCCTCCTGTCGACTCTGATTCGTAATTCTGGTCTCGTCATGAAGCGCGAGAAGTACACTCGCCCCATCATGGACACCTTTAGCGAGGACTGGACTCCAGATGTGACGGTCTCCGACTTTGAGCCCCTCGGTTGGTGGATCGCGCATAAGTTAAATATCCCACACGTCACCATCGATAGCCAACGCTTCATGATCTCCTCTGAGATGCCCAAGCGCCTCCCGCTCGTCGATAACATCCAGCGCATCTTCACCTGGCTCTTACTCTTCCTCTTTTCCCCCACCGCTACCCGACGCATCGTCTCTAAGCAGTTCGCCATTCCGACCGACACCTGTGAGGAACACTACGTCGGAGCGATCACGAGAATGAAGGTCGACCACCTCACGTGGCAGCCAGCAGGAGCCTACTTCCTTGTCTACATTAAGGATAGCCTCTCTCCTCGCCTCGCAGAGATTCAACGTCTTGCTGCGGAGTCAGGACTACGAGGTCGCGTCTTTGGCATCCCTAAGGAACGCCTCGCGGACTACCCTAATCTTGAACATGGTGCTACCTGTGAACACGGATTCCTCGAGACTCTCGCCACCTGTGAGTTCGTAATCACCACCCCAGGATCGCAGACCCTCGCAGAGACCTGGACCCTAGGCATCCCCGCCTACCTCCTCCCAGAGCCCAACCAGTTCGAGCAACAGATCAACATGCACTTAGCCGTACAGGCCGCTCCCACTCAATACGCTAAGTTTATCAACGAGCATATTCTCCGCGACAATCCCCTAAAAGGAGCTATCAATAAACAATGCACCTCATACGGGCGTAAGCGCGCCGCAGAACTCATCGAGGCTCTCGATTCATAAGCTCTCGTTCTGTGGAGACGCTCCTCCCTCGCATCTATTATGAACATCGATTACTGTAAATACGAGCTCCAGCAAAACTCTGCCCTCAACCGCGTCGACCTCTCTAGTGCTCGCGAGGGAGTACTCCTCAGGATCGATCAAGGGCAGTCCGGTTATGCCTCACTCCAGACTTGGCCCGAGCTAGGCGACCCTACAGTGGAGCAGTGTCTAGCAGACCTCCACACCGGTACGACTAATCCTATCGTCGATCGCGCCCTACACGCCGCCTCACTCTTTCACACCTCATTCCTCGACACCCCGCAGGTACAGAGCCACGCGACTCTACCTCGACTCGCTGGTTCAGACATGCTCCGAGCCGTCGACGCTGACTTCTCCGCAGTGAAGGTCAAGCGCGGCAAGGACTGGATGCGTCTGCGCAAGAAGACTGAAGCCTTTATCAAGGCATACCCCTGCCTGCGCTTTCGCTTCGACTTCAATGGCGCGCTCAAGTCTCACCTCGAGCTCCATCAATTTCTCAGTAGTATCCCTGCTCAACAAGTCGACTTCATCGAGGACCCGTTCTCCGACCCAGAGCTTGCGGCCACTTGGGAGGGATTCCCGATCGCCTACGACCGCATTATCCCAGAGACGCTCAATCTACAGAACCACTATCTGATCGCCAAGCCCGCCATCCAGTCGCTAGAGCAGATCCAGCAACTCGCTGGAGACCATCCCGACCGAGTAATCTTCACCTCCTATATGGATCATCCGTTAGGGCAGCTCTACGCGCTCAAGGTCGCCCAACAGTTCTACCATCAGCACCAGATCACAGCCCCTCCATTAGGAGGACTTGCTACCCAGGATCTATTTGCCCCGACTCCGTACCATGCCCTCATCGGCAAGGCGGGCCCTCAGCTCTCCCCCCCCACATCCGCAGAACTGATCACCATCCTAGAGCAAGAAGTATGGACCCCACTCGGTTCTTAACGCCCGCCTTCTGGCACTCCGAGGAGACGATCACCCTAGAGGGCAAGGGCATCCCTCAGCCAACGCTACCCCTCCCCCCGCTCCCTACTGGAACGATCTTATTCGGCTCCTCAGGATCGAGCGGAGTTCATAAGTGGATCGTTCATACCAGAGACTCGCTGCTCGCCTCTGCTCAGGCCGTCAATGCGCATCTGAGCGTCACACCTGAGGACCGCTTCGGGCTCCTCCTCCCCTCCTTTCATGTCGGAGGGTTCGGGATTCTCGCGAGAGCCTACCAGACCGGATGTCCTTGCGCATTCTATACAGATCGCTGGGGTGCTCAGCAGGCATATCACTTTCTCTCAGAACAGCAGGTCACGATCACCTCTCTGGTCCCGACTCAGGTCTACGACCTCGTCGACACTGGCCTAACTGCCCCACCTCATATGCGAGCCATCATTGTCGGAGGAGGCCGACTCGCCCCTGAGATCGGACAGCGCGCGCTCGACCTAGGCTGGCCCGTCCTGCAGAGCTACGGCATGAGCGAGGCCGCCTCTCAGATCGCCACTGCCCCGCTCAGTGCACTGAGCTTACCCTTTGACTCTCAGCCTCTTCAGGTACTTCCACACTGGTCACTCTCAACCGCACCAGATGACCGCCTGATTATTAGTGGCCCTGCGCTCTGTGCTGGCATCCTCTCACAAGAGGCCGACACGCTCTCGTTCACCCCTGTAGGAGGGTCATTCTGTACCAATGACCGCGCCGAACTCATCGGCGACACTCTCTCGTTCCTTGGTCGTGTCGACCGCACCGTCAAGGTCAAGGGCGAACTCGTCAATCTCGATGCACTCGAGCGCACCCTCTCGACCGTACAACAGACGATGGTGGTTCTCATCCCTGTTCCAGATGAGCGAGAAGAGCACCGGATCCATGCCTTTGCCACCAGCCCCCTAGATCAGCTCTCCGACCTTCTGCCCCCATTTCTACAGCTCGCTCACATTCACCAACTTGATCAATTCCCGACCAGTGCGCTCGGCAAGCTTGATCGACGAGCGCTTTCACGCTATTGTTCTGAGCAATGAGTAAATGGAGCCGACGCACATTCATTGGAGCCTCTATGGTAGGCGCTCCGATGCTAGGATACGCCAGCTTCATCGAACCTCAGCGCCTTCGTACGAGAGAATTAACATTAACGATTCCTGACCTCCCTGACGAATTTGAGGGGCTCAAGATCGCCCAACTCACAGACTTTCACTACCGACCAGGGTGGGACCATCACCTCGTCACACAAGCGGTCGCTGAAGCCCAGGATTGGCAACCAGACCTGATCACGCTGACGGGGGACTTCATGGATCACCACCCAAAGGTGTTGCCCGAACTCTTTGAACTCCTCGCCCCTCTCCAAGCTCCCTTAGGCGTTTTCGGTATTTTGGGGAACCACGATCACTACAATACTACTCTCGAGGACACGATTCAGTCCTTCTCCGAGACGAACATCACCCTGCTTGTGAATCAGATTCACCACCTCCGTCCCCCACAGGGTGGAGAGCTCCAGCTCATCGGGCTCGACTCCATCTACTCCAGCACGCCCGACTTCGCCCTTCCCGTCGGCCCACGTAGCGCAGAGCAGCTCCGCATCGTCCTCTCGCATGAGCCCGACACCTTTGACCAAGTCATTGACTCCTACAGGCCTCATCTCCAGCTCTCAGGTCATACCCACGGAGGCCAATGCCGAATCCCCTTCGTGGGACGCGCCCCCTTTACCCCACCTTATGGACGAGTCTATATTGACGGCTACTACCAGCAGGCAGACTCTCACCTCTTTGTGTCCTCAGGGCTAGGCACCTCCATCGTCCGCATGCGCTTCGCCTGCCTCCCAGAGATCGCCCTTCTTACACTTACCAAAGCGGATTGACAGAATATTACGCATGGCGTACTAACTTTTAGCACAGAGGGAACCTCCCTATCGTCGTCATGAAGTTTTTCCTAACCCTTCTCCCCTTCCTTAGCCTCCTTGTCAGCCAAGCTCAAGAAGAGACCTATCAGGATAAGGTCGTCATTATCTCCGTCGGCGAGTCCGACCTCGTCAACGAACAATCCTTTAAGTTCTGGCGCCGTACCCTAGAACGCGTCAATGAGGAACAGGCCCAGGCCGTCATCTTCCAACTCGACACCCCAGGAGGCCTCGCCTTCGAGACCAAGGATATCATGGTCAACGACCTCCGCGACCTCACCGTCCCCTCATATGCCTTTGTCGATGATGAGGCCATCAGCGCGGGCGCCCTCATCTCGATCGCGACCGATGAGATCTGGATGACACCTGGTAGCACCATCGGCGCCGCCGCTATCGTCAATGGATCAGGTGCTGAGATCGAGGACACGATGCGAGCGAAGCTAGAGTCCTTCTTCGAGGCTAATGTCCGCGCGGTGACCAAGGACAAGGGACACCCCACCGAGATCGTCAAGATGATGATGTTCATCGAGGAAGAGGATCGTACCTACGGCCCCATCTCCGTACCCAAAGGCAAGCTCCTCACCCTCACCGCTGAGGAGGCGGTCGAACTCCATAACGACCAACCCATCCTCGCCACAGGCATCGTCGCGAACCGTGAGGAACTCATCCAACAGCTTGGATTCACTCCAGACATGGTCGTAGAGGCTCAACAAACAGGTCTCGAGCTCTTCGCTTGGCATGTCTCCGCGTGGTCCAGTCTCCTCATCTTGATTGGCATCGGCGGCATCTACTTCGAGATGAAGTCTCCTGGGTTTGGCCTCGGCATCGGCGTCGCCCTGACGGCCTTCGGCATCTTCTTCTTTGGTAACTTCTTCGCAGGGAACCTCGCTGGATACGAGCTCGCAACCATCTTTGTGCTAGGGCTCATCCTCATCATTGTAGAGCTCACCATCTTCCCCAGCCTTATCTTAGGACTCGTAGGCAGTCTCCTCATGATCGGCGCCCTCCTCTTTGCCATGGTCGACCGCTTCGACTTTCAGGACCTCACGAACAAAGACCTTCCTGACTCGGGCACCTTCCTCGAGCTCCTAGCCGCCCCTATGCTCTCCCTCTCCGTAGGTCTGATCGGAGGAATCATCCTCATCCTCCTCATGATGAGGTTCCTCCCACATATCCCCATCCCAGGAATCATGCTCCACAGTGACACCGATGTAGACCACACGTCTCCTGTGAACGATGAACCATCAAACCTCGTCGGCCTCTCCGGCACCGCTACCATGGACCTCCGCCCCGCAGGCAAGGCCAAGGTCAACGAACTCATCCTAGACGTCATCACCAGCGGCGAATTCATCCCAAAAGACTCCCGCATCAAAATCATCGCCCAAGAAAAAATGCGCACCATCGTGGCGCTCGATGATAATTAAAGAGCTGAAGATCGAACTAAAAAATATGTATCATAAAAAGATCTTCACTATTGGATCACTCTCCACACTCACACTTGCCACCTGTTATATTCTAAAAATAGCAGGTGCTAATACCTCTGTTGAAAATAACAAAGCGAGCGAGAAAAAAGCAACCGTCACTAATAAAACAGATGCTGAGATTATAGCTCACCATAAAGCACGACTTAAAATAGACCCTTTATACGAGACTACTAGACCAATGACCTTTCATGGTAGAGTTGTTTCACAAGAAAACACTCCTATTGAAGCCGCTGAAATAACATTCGCCTGGAATGAACTAGGGCACGACAATTATCGTAAGCACATCGTTTTATCTGACCAAGATGGTCAGTTCACTCTGAGCAAAGGTATCGCTAATGGAAAATTCATTTCAATTACAGACATCAAAAAAGAAGGGTTCTTTTGGAGTCATGATTATTTCCAGAATACTTTCGAATATGGCGACCCTTACGCAAAACAATTCCACATCCCTAAAGCGTCGACCCCGGTAAGCTTCATCATGATCAGCAGTGATACTCTTGCTCCCGTTTATTCAAAACAATTTGCCAAACTGCTCAAACACGGTGAATACACGCAATTCTCACTAACTAACAATAAGAAAAAGGCTTCCATAGAGATTCACCCCAGAATAATTAACAATAAGTCATTCACTGTGGAAATCAAAGGATTGCAAGATACGATGCTTCAAATATTAGAGGATACTCATACTCCTCCCCCCTACCCTCATGCTCCAGATAATGGCTACTCAAATACTGTCGTCATTAATCGCAGCTCAGCACAGCCCTCCCTGCAAGAGCCCGAAGAAGTACAATTATACTACAAGTCAGGTTCCCAAGGGTATGGAGTCGCGAATATCAAATCTAGAGTAAGAGATACCTCTGGTGATAGCATCATTCTACAAGTAAATTTTAAGTATAACCCAAGCGGAAAAAGCCTCACATACAACCACTCCATGAGGTTAAGGTAATAAAAAAATCACTCTGCATGAAAGACATGAGGCTCGAAAAACAGCTGCACCCAATCACACTCATCGCGCTGACTCTATTAACCTCCGCCCTCATTGGCCATTCCAACACTATTGGATACCAAGATCGAGAGGCTTATATGACTCATGTCAAAGAACTCATTAAAGATAACCGCACTTACACAGTGACCCGCCCCTTAAATTTGAAGGGGCTTGTAGTAGATGATCAAGGACAAGCACTAGAAGGTGCGACGGTCACAGCAAAATGGCTCTACATGGGGGAGAGCACCATGATTAAACGCAATTATCACACTGATTCGAGTGGCTACTTCGAGATCAAAGACTCTGATGCCATTGGCAGAGTAGTTTTCATAGAAGCAATTTCTCTCAAAGGCCATCAATGGCTACGAAATACTAATCAAACCAAGTTCAATTATGGTGACCCCTCAATAAGCGATTATTACATTCCACAGTTTGATGCCATTCCTAGATTTACACTTTTCGACCTGAGTAAGGCTTCCTCTATATACCGCTCTAGCAATGTCGCACGACTCAAGCCTATCGTAGACAGTACTTCACCGCATCGCTTCCCTCTAACAAACAAGCAAGGTTTGAGGCACATCACAGTAACCCCAACCGTTAAAAACACAGGAAGCTACAAAAACTACCCTTGGAGTTTACGGATCCAAGGCCTTCGGGGAACCAGACTATGCCCTAGTAAAGCAAAAGAAGCCCCTATAGCACCTCTAGGTGGATATGTGGAAGAACTCTACATCGAATACAAAGGAGATGAGAAAAACTGGGAATCCAGAGCTAACTTAGAATTTTACTACAAGCTTGAAGACCAAACGTACGGTAAATGCTCAATAACAACCACCCCTAAAATAAGTAAAGGTCGTGAAAAAGTCCTTATTTCTGTAAAATACGACTACAATCCCGGCGGATCGAGGATATTAGTCTATGACCCTAGCAAAAGAGTACTCATTGAGTGCGCTGATCTTCGAGATAGAATTACCGATTAACGCCAATCTGTTCCCTTCTATATTCTACACGTATGAAACTAATTATTTTTTCATACAGCTCTAGTTTTATTGGTTCTCTTTTGGGGTTCGTGACTTACAGCTCCGGTGAGGGCGCAGGCGCCGAAGGGGTTGGCTCATTTCTACTAGGAGGACTCATACTTACTCTTGGTTGTATCCTAGGATTACTCAGTGGACTGATTGCGACCGCATACTATGAAGGAACAAAGAAACTTTACGGTCTATATGCGGCTTTATTTAGTATCGGTTTGTATATTGGCGCTACAGAGGCTCTAAGCATGTAAGACATATTCTAGGGGAAGGAGCATAAGAACAATTCAAAAGGAGGGTTCACCAATAAATACGTCCCCCAGGAACTTCATCACCCCTAGCTTACTTATAAGAAGTTTCCTTTACTGCCCCTGATTCTCGCGTTGGATTGCTTCGCGGAGCTTGATCTCGGCGTCAGTATCCCAGTAGCCGCTATCCATCTCGATGAAGACGGAGCTGTATGGGAGGCTGGTTTGGGTCTTGATTACGAGGACGTTGTACTCCTCTGCGGAAGTTTTGACTAAGCCATTGAGAATGCGTTCCTCTAGCTCACGGGGAGCGTGGCCGTGGAGAGAGGCCTTGAGTTGATCGCGGTAGAGCTCAATACCTGGGGCTTGCTCCTGCGCGATGAGGCGGAGCTCACGAGGGAGGTAGAAGAGGGGCTTCACATGCTGGGTGGACTCGATCTCATTGATGAGAGCATCGACGACCTCTGGAACCTCTGCCGAGACATTGATGACGTCGACCCCCCACTTATTATGATGTGGGTAAGAGGCATCCGCGATCACGACCCAGTTACCATATCCGAGACTGAGTACACTCTGGCGCACCTCTTTTCTCCACCCTATGAGACCTGGAGCCGAGCAACTGAGTGGCGCAACAAGCAGGAGGCAAAGTCCCAATAACTTGATCAATATGGAAGGCAACTGACGCATCTTAATTCTTTTTACCATAGCGCCAAAGAAACTCAACCCCTGTCTTTATTTCCTGCGTAAGAACTCAGATTCGCAAGCACAACGGATAAGCCGCTCTCAGGGCGTTGCTAAATCCCTAAAAAACGGATTCCTCTTGCTCATCCCTATTATTCACTATTACACTGTAGCAACGGTTTTCACGTATGCGTATAGAATTTGTTACTGACACCTTTCCGCCTGATATCAATGGAGTTGCGATGACATTAGGCCGCTTTGTCGACGGCCTCCGGGCTCGAGGACACTTGGTACATGTCTACCATACCGCAGATAGGCCTAAACAAAGTGGAGAGACCCCACTTCCCTCTATCCCACTACCTCTCTACAAGGAGGTACGAATGGGCTTACCTGGCCGCATGAAGCTCTTTAGCCAGTGGAAGAAGAAGCGTCCAGATGTCGTCTACGTCGCGACTGAGACCCCACTAGGATACTCCGCGATCAAGGCAGCAGCCGCACTGGGCATCCCCGTGGCAGCCGGATTTCACACCAACTTTGACCAATACCTAGAGACGTACAAGCTCGATGGGTTCAAGCCCGCAGCACTGGCCTTTCTCAAGAAGGTTCATAGTAAGGCGACCTGCACCTTTGCCCCGTCTCCAGAGGTGGTCGATCGGCTGAAGAAGGAGGGCTTTGACGAAGTACGCCTCCTCGGACGCGGGGTGGACACCCAACTCTTCACGCCACTCAGACGCTCCCATCAACTCCGTTCCTCCTGGGGTGTCGAGGATGACTCTCCAGTATGTCTCTACGTCGGGCGAGTCTCGACAGAGAAGAATATCCCAGTCTCGCTAGACGCCTACCGCGCCATGCGTGAGATCAACCCTAAGACCAAGATGGTGATCGTAGGGGATGGTCCAGACCGCTCTAATCTAGAGAAGCAATACCCTGAAGCCATCTTCGCAGGGATGCAAACAGGGGAAGACCTAGCAACCTACTACGCCTCTGCAGACGTTCTCCTCTTCGCCAGTGAGACAGAGACCTATGGTAATGTCGTCATGGAGTCTATGGGGAGTGGTAATATCACTCTGAGCTACGACTACGCTGCTCCTCGTCGCTATGTCGAAGAAGGAGTCAATGGATTCAAGGCTCCTCTCGGAGATGCCGAGGCCTTCATCGAGGCCGCTCGTAACATCGCCCGCATGACGAACCTCAAGCCGGTCAAAAAAGCCGCTCGTGCCACGGTAGAAGAACTCTCCTGGGGGCGAGTCATTACCGCCTTTGAGGTCAATCTGAGGAACCTCTCACTCCGCTCGATTAACTCGCGTAATGTCGCGATGAAGAAGCCTAATAAGCTCTCTTACCGCAGTATCTTCATCTCAGATGTACACCTGGGAGGGGAAGATAGTAAGGTGAAGGAGGTCGTCGACTTCCTGAAGCATACAGAGTGCGAGCAGCTCTATCTCAATGGAGACATTATTGACGGCTGGGCGCTCAAGCGCGGGGCTGAGTGGAAGAAGTTCCACACCCGCTTCCTACGTGCTGTCCTGAGCAAGATCGAGAAGGAAGATGTAGAAGTAACCTACCTCCGAGGGAATCATGATGACATACTCGACCGCTTTCTCCCTCTGACGTTTGGCTCCTTTAAGCTCATCAAGGAGACCATCCACGAGGGACTGGATGGGAAGAAGTATCTCGTCCTCCACGGTGATGGGTTCGACAGCATTTCCAGAAACCATAAGTGGTTGGCCTTCCTCGGCTCAATCGGGTACGACCTACTCCTCAGGATTAATCGCCTCTATAATAGAGTCCGTGCATGGCAGGGACAGGACTACCACTCGATCTCCAAGCAAGTCAAAGCACAGATCAAGTCCGCCATCGCCTATGTCGATCGATACAAGACCATCCTACGTGATTATGCGAAGAAGAAGGGTTGTGACGGCATCATCTGTGGACACGTTCACACCCCTGCAGACGAGAACATCGATGGCATCCGCTATATGAACTCAGGGGACTGGGTCGAGTCCCTCACGGCGATCGTCGAGCACCATGATGGGCGCTTCGAGATTATCGAATACGAGGACTTCGTGCGTCAACTCTTCGAGGCCGAGGCTACTCTCGACGCTCAGCTAGAGACTATCGCTAACGAATCTTGAACAATCAAAGAACCGCGAAGCCAAAGGGAACAAAATCAATCAACTTTTTTGCGTCTTGGCGTCTTTGCGGTTCAATTCCAATGCAGAGATAATCAGCGCCCTCAATCTACTTCTCAGCTACCCGAGCCAAGGCGAGTTGAGCTAAGACATTCCCAAAGGTAGCCGTGACATGTGTCACTGCTCCATAACCTGTGGCACAGTTTAAGTTTCGAGGAGCATCGTCTACTGCTTGGTGCTCGTCTAAGCTACAGGGTTGTGGTGCCGTCATTGGCTCGTCAGAGAATACGGTTGGGATCTTAAAGGTGCGCGCCTTCTTTCCCTCCCCTTTTGGGAACCCGTATTCTGAGCGTAGGATACGGCGTACGGATCCGATGAGCTTATCCCCATGAGTTCGCGCTAGATCAGCGACCTGGATGCGGGTCGCGTCCATCTTACCACCAGCACCACCGCAGGAGAGTACGGGGATTCCCCTTTGCACACAGGTCGCGAGTAGATGGCACTTAGCCTTCACCGCATCGATCGCGTCGATGACGATGTCTGGCTGACTCCCTAGTAGCTCCTCTGCATTCCGTTCGGAATAGAAGGCTAACTCTACTCTCACCTCACATTCTGGATGAATCATCTTTACCCTTTCGGCCAGCGCCTCCGCCTTCATCTGACCATAGTTGCCCTCGTGAGCATGCACCTGCCGATTCGTATTGGTGATACAGAGGTCATCTAGATCGACGAGTGTCAAACGTCCCACCCCCGAGCGAGCCAGCGCCTCGACCGTCCACGAGCCAACCCCACCGAGGCCTATCACCATGACATGACTACCTGAGAATCGCGCCAGCGTCTCCTGTCCATATAAGCGTCCAATCCCGCCAAACCTATTGATGTAATCCTCAGTCATCTCCCTCCTCATACTCTGCTCTGTTG
This sequence comes from Akkermansiaceae bacterium, assembly GCA_011524615.1. Taxonomy (GTDB): domain Bacteria; phylum Verrucomicrobiota; class Verrucomicrobiia; order Verrucomicrobiales; family Akkermansiaceae; genus WTJZ01. The sequence goes on from WTJZ01000151.1 coordinate 23,556, forward strand.
ATCGATTCAATCCTGTACTCACCCCATTCCTCGCCAAAGCAGACCCGCACCGCTCCCGTATATCGCTGATCATAGACCTCTACCTCACCATCATACTGGCGTGGAGCGAGATAGGCATATGTTCTCCCGAGGATGACCTGCCGAGCCCCGGTCGCATGGAGCCAATCCTCTACGATCGTCTCCCCGTAGAGATGCTGGCCCATGACTAAGACCTCACAGCCCAGATCCACCTCCATCGATTGCAACTGTTCCAGCACCTGTAACCCCGCATCAGCACAGTAGAGGACGCGCACCCCATTCTCGGTAACCTTCAGACAGGCCACATGATCATCAGATCGCCGTGAACCCTCTACCGCGACAGGATAGGACTCGATCACGCCCGCACCTCTGCGCCACTGACTGGGGCCCTCATGATACGCCTCGACAACCTCAGGAATCAGATCCGGATCTCCGCGATGGCCTCGATCGGCATGAGTGAGAACGACGCGCTCAGGAGTGATCCCAGCCCGCTCCAGACAAGGCAAGATCACACCCTCCAGACTCTCTGCACTTCCCGCATCCAGTAACCAATCTCCATAATAGAGCGCCCCCTCCCCATCGGGTAGGTCAAAGACCGTTACCCCATCCTGATAACCATAATCAGAGAGGCAGACCACCGCCTGATCGAGCTGGCCCACCGCCTCCACGATCGACACCGTCACTCTCGCCACCGCATCATTGACCTCATTACAGCCTCCAATGGGTAACATCGGGAAGACGCCGCCAATACACAGCACGACACTACCGATCACCATCATCACGAAGGCCAAAGGAACCAATAACAGACTACTCACCACCCCGCACAAATAGACCTGCCCAAACGCGCAGGCCATAATCACAGTAGACGCCAACCATGCGACTAAGGAGAGGACCAGTACGCCCCCCACCCACTTCACTGCCATGATACGCAAGCGCTGACTGACAGACCAAAGAGCCTCAGGTAAATACGGATCAGGCAGACTCCAGCTCACTACCCACCGCACCCCACGATCAACACTCAGGATCAACACGCCCACGATGACAAAGCTCAGCCAGACCCCAATATCAAAGACCCCATAGGGTTCCCATAACAGAACGAAACAGAGCGCCGTCAACAGCGAATTATACGCACTCACTCGGCGCCTCCAGAGCAGGCTCGACACGAACAAGGTTAAGACCAGTCCAGCTCGCATCACTGGGGGCTCTAACCCCGTCAAAAGTGCATATCCCCAGACGACTATCACCCCGACTAAGAGCACCACCCGCGTCGGCACGGGCGTCAGATACATCACTCCCCATACCATCCCAAAGACAAGCCCTACATGCAATCCACTCACCACAAACAAATGCATCACCCCAGCCGTCCGAAACAACTCCATCACCTGCCCACCCTCGGGCTCGACGCCCAATAGTAATGCCGGCACGATCCAATACGCGGGATCATCCTGCACTAGCCCTCGCCGCAATGTTTTCAAAGCATGCGTACGTACCCCTGCTATCCATTGATACCCTACCTGTCTCCAGCGAGCTCTCTCTACGAGAGTCTCAGAGGTGACATAAAACCGCCCGACCACCCCCGTCCGAGCTCGCACCGCCTGCCAATCTACCTGCCCAAAGTTCTCTATCCCAACCCCACTCATCAGACGAGCCTCCACAGAGATCAGGTCCCCTGTGAGATAATCCTCGCGTCCCAAGATCTGCAATCTCGATCCAGCCGCCACCGACTCCCCATACCCGATCAGTTCGCCCTCCTCTACGAGCCGTACAATCGACTCCACACCATGAGGACGCTTCTTACTCGAGAGCACCTCTGCACGTCCACATCGTATCTCCGCTCCAGCATGCCGCATTCTCGATAATTGCTCCATGCCAAGCGCTAAACGCTGATAGTCCTGATAATGCCATCCTCCGACCACCATCCCCGCTAACAACGCGCCGATTCCTACCCAACGCTGATAACTCGCCAATACCAAGAACAAGACAACCGCCACTCCACCGATCCACCACATCCCACGGCCAAGACAAATCGACGCCAATAGAGCCAACCCCACAATCCCCATCGGGCATCGCATGACCAACCCTCTCAACACCTTACTCATTTCCATCTGGCAATAAAAAAAGCGGGAGGCTACCCTCCCGCTTTTGATCGCAAAAATATCGCTTAATTACTTAACAGCCTCAACAACTGGTGCAGGAGTA
>WTJZ01000273.1:0-2590 GCA_011524615.1 Akkermansiaceae bacterium
GTACCTCTTCGTGCTCTTAGAGCTCTTTGTGGTTAAGAGATGCCTTGTACAACGTAGCTCTCGGGAGTCATTGAGGTGGCCGTGCCTTAGCGGTTCTTTTGCATTGTCTATTGCTCGAAGTACTCCTTCGTATCTTCCTCTACCGCAGTTTTGAGTTCTTCCAGAATGTTCGGGAAGGCACTGATGACGCGGTTCCAAGATGGCATGAATGGGGTGTCCATCGGGTTGTCCATGAAGTTATGTCCCGCCTCGATGATATTCTCGGCGAAGAGCTCCACAGAGAGACCCTCAGCATGGTTATCATACATGAGACCATTGAGTGCGGCGTCCGCAGAGTAGCGCTTGACCATATCGAGGGCGATACGGTAGTACGTCGCCTTGAGCGTACGGAATAGCTCAGGGGTGAAGACTTGTCCCTCGATCGCGAGCTTACGGTAGAGTGACTTGGCGATGTCGATACTCATCTTGGAGAGTCCCTTAGCCTTGTCCTCTGGGGAGAGGATTTGGTGCTTGTGGTCATAGACATCAGCGATGTCGACCTGGCAAATGTGGTTCTCGTTATAGTTACGCTTCATCTCAGAGAGGACCCCCATCTCGAGTCCCCAGTCGCTAGGGATACGGATGTCATTGAGTACTTGCGCGCTCATAGCGAACTCCCCCGCGAGAGGGTAGCGGAAGCTGTCGAGGTAATCAAGGAGGTCATCGTGCCCCTTACACACCGTCTTGAGGGAGCGGATGAGTGGGGTGACGAGGAGTCTACAGACGCGCCCGTTGAGCTTATTGTCGGCGATACGGCTGTAAAACCCCTTGGAGAACTCGTAGTTAAAGTTTGGGTTCGCGATCGGGTAGATGAGACGCGCGAGCATGGAGCGGTCGTATGTCTTGATATCACAGTCGTGAAGGGCGATGGCTTTGGCTCGCTTACACGCCAGGGCATACCCAAAGCAGAACCAGACGTTACGTCCCTTTCCTGGTTCCTTAGGAGCCAGGTTCTGTGACTCGAGGAGAGCATCTATCTTGCGGAGACGAGGGCCATCATTCCAGAGGACGGTGTGGTCCTGAGGTAGGCGGCTAAAGTACTTGAGAGCATGCTTGTATTCATCCTTAGTCGCGCGGTCTAGACCGATGATGATTTGCTCGAGATAGTCTACCGGCTTCAGCTTCTGCACGATGTCCTCGAGCGCATCTGTCTTCAGCTCAGAGTAGAGTGAGGGAAGCACCAGCCCCATCGGCTTGTGGTCCATAAAAGATCTTAACTCATTCTCGAGATCTTCCGTGCTACGCTGTCCTAGGTTATGTAGCGTCGCAATCGAACCGTTTTGATAAAAGTCAGCCATACTAACGGTAGTATTACGGGATCAGGATGAACTGTCAAACGTGATGTCCGTCATCTCATTGATCAGTACGATGACTCAGATTACTCTATACTATCAGTGTGCTACATAGATGAGACTGAGGAGCAAAAAAAAGATCGGCTGAGCCTAAGCTGAGCCGATCGGGAGAGGGTTGAGCGAGTCGGTTAGACCTTGTACTCTGGGAGTCCGAGAGCGTCTGGAGTGAGCTCGAGGCCATTAGAGCGCTTGTCGAGATCTTCATTGATGGCATCGAGGATGTCGAGCTCAGGTCTGAAGTCTGCGGCGTGGTAAGAACTACGAACGAGCGGGCCTGATGCGACGTGGCGGAAGCCTTTCTCCAGTGCAACCTCCTTATAGCGATCAAACTTCTCAGGGGTGATGTACTCTACCACTGGGAGGTGGGCTGGAGTCGGGCGAAGGTATTGACCGAGCGTGAGAACGGTGACGCCGCTCGCGCGGAGGTCATCCATTGCTTGGAAGAGTTCTTCCTCCGTTTCTCCGAGGCCGAGCATGATGCCACTCTTGGTCGCGACATTGCCCCCTACCATTTCCTTAGCCTTGCGAAGAACGGCGAGGGAGCGGTGGTACTTCGCACGACTACGCACGAGTGGGGTTAGACGCTCGACGGTCTCGAGGTTGTGGTTAAAGATATGTGGACGGGCATCCATGACCATCTGGAGAGCCCAGTCACGGTCATTAAAGTCTGGTACGAGTACCTCGATGATCATCTTAGGGTTCACGGCACGGACTTGCTCGATAGTGCGCTGGAAGTGCTCTGCACCTCCATCCTTGAGGTCATCACGTGCCACGGCAGTGATCACGACGTGGTTTAGGTTCATGCGCTTCGTCGCCTCTGCTACACGGAGGGGTTCATCTTCCTCCAGTGCTTCTGGGCGCGCGGTCTTCACGGCGCAGAATCCACAGGCACGCGTACAGTTCTCACCCGCGATCATGAATGTTGCGGTTCCTTGGCCCCAGCATTCCCATCGGTTTGGGCACTGTGCTTCTTCACAGACGGTCACTAGATTGAGATCGTCGATGAGTCCTTTGGTATCCCAGAAGACAGGGTTATTAGGTAAGCGTACCTTGATCCAACCGGGCTTCTTCTCTTGGTGAAGAAGAGGATCCATTTTCATTTTGGGGCCGTGACATCCTGCCATAGTCCTTCTAGGTAGAACGATTCTAAGTTCTTTTCAACCTAAATTCTTCTCATGGTAGTATGCAGCCCACTTTAC
>WTJZ01000273.1:2690-9100 GCA_011524615.1 Akkermansiaceae bacterium
GGACCGATATGATCAGAGTTTGGGAAAAGTACAAATAAAAACGCACCCGTGGAGACCAGGGGTGCGTTATTGGTTAAGAAAAGGAGGTAAGGATTATTCCTCAGTCTTTTTCTTAGCAACCTTCTTAGCTGCTTTTTTCTCAGGAGCTGCTTCCGCTGCTGCAGCTGGCTTAGCTACTTTGTTGCGTACTGCGTTTTGCTTCTGGAGTTCTGTTTTACGCTTGAGGTAGTTCTTACGACGGCGTCTTTTGATGATCTTGTTATGCTGTTTACCCATATTGTTTTTTCATCGTTATAGAGCAAAATCTGATAGATCAAGCTTTTGTTTGCCCATTTCCTGTGATGCGGTACTGATAAGAGGTCAGTTCCTTGAGTCCCATCGGGCCTCTCGCGTGCAACTTATCGGTCGAAACACCGATCTCAGCACCGAACCCAAACTCCTCGCCATCACTGAATCTGGTCGAGACATTATGGTAGACACAGGCAGAGTCAATGGAGCGTAGGAAGGTGTCTGCGATCGCTTGGTTATCCGTCACGATAGCGTCGGAGTGCTTAGAGCCATAGTGATTGATATGGTCTACGGCATCCTTGAGCGAGTTGATCACCTTGATCGAGACCTTGTAGTCGAGATACTCGGTGCTCCAGTCCTCTTCTGTCGCAGGGGTGGTAGCGACTCCCTCTAGAATGGCTTGCGCCTGTGGGCAGCAGATGAGTTCGGTCTCCTTCTCGGCAAAGGCTCGTGCCGCCATTGGGAGGAACTCTGCAGCGACCTCTTCGTGTACGAGGATCGTCTCTAGGGCGTTACACACACTTGGCTTCTGCGTCTTGGCATCGACGACGAGCTTCACCCCCATGTCGAGGTCAGCATCCGCATCGATGAACATATGACAGATGCCATCATAGTGCTTGATGACCGGCATACGGGCGAGTGAGACTACGGTCTCGATGAGTCCCTTACCTCCACGTGGGATGATGAGGTCGAGGTGCTTATCCATGCCTGCCATTATACCGACACTCTCTCGGTCGGTGAATGGGATGAGTTGGATCGCATTGGCTGGCATGCCTGCAGACTCCCCCGCTTCATTCAGGACTTGGGCGATGATGCGGTTAGAGTGGATGGCTTCCTTCCCTCCTCGGAGGATGGTGGCGTTGCCTGACTTGAGACAGAGGACGGCTGCATCAGAGGTCACATTTGGGCGGCTCTCGTAGATGATCCCGATGGTACCGATCGGGACGCGGATCTGAGTGAGCTTCATCCCGTTCGGACGGACCGTATCCATGAGGATCTCTCCACATGGATCAGGGAGGGAGGCGACCTTTTCGATCCCAGCGGCGATGGCTTCGATACGGTCTTCATCTAGACGGAGACGATCTTTCATCGCCATACTGAGGTTATTCTCGTCTGCGGCGTGGAGGTCCTTGGCATTCTCTGCGATGATCGCGGAGGTCTGCGCGCGGATGCCATCAGCCATCGCTTGGAGGATCTCGTTCTTTTGCTCCGCTGAGAGGAGTGAGAGGGAGAGCGCGGCCTTGCGGGCGTTCGCTCCCATGGTGTGAATCTGGGTTTCGATAGAGGACATGATTTCTTTTTTCCCATGGAAGGGGAGGCATCCTGACTCATCAAGGTTAATTATTATGATTTGGTGAGAGAGGAGGGAAAAAAACGCGTTTTGAGGCGTTCTGACCTTGCATGAATGTGGCTGAGCATGCATGTGTGGTGAAATCTCATCATCAAAATAACGTGAAATCTTACGAAATTTACAAAGCTGTTGACCCTGCTCTCGTTGAAGAACTCCTAATGTTCTTCCGTGAGAATGATCGTAACCTCTACAAGACTACGCTCGCGACATTGGCGACTAATCGTAAGCTCCGTCCGGTATTCGTTCAGAAGAAGCCTGTAGCAGAGCAGATCAAGTGGATGCATGGAGCACTTATGTTCAAGCCTAACTCAGACATCGGTGAGCACCTCTTCCAAGTATGGTTCATGCAGGCTAAGCAAGACGTCCTTGTGACCTCATGTGATGCACTGGGGATCCCGCACAATGGTGAGGGCTTCGTAGAGGGAGAACTCCCTAAGGAGCTCGATGACGAGAAGCTTAAGAACGCAGTCGACTCTCTCCTCGAGAAGTTTGGTGCTTCGCTCGCGACACTTTATCTCTACGTCTTTAACCTCCAGATCCCTGGTGGATGGGCGAACCTTGCAGAGACACTTGCTTCTGACGAGCGCCTCGTGTTCCAAGGCGGTCAAGCGGCAGCGGAGTAAGTTCTGTTTACTTCATATAAATAGGGAAGCGAAGGGTTAACCTTCGCTTTTTTGTGTCTTTAGGGTGCGCGTGAGTCAAAAAGTACAAGATCTCGCTTCTCAAAGAATCGTAGAAATGCTATACTCATCGTCAAAATGTTGTCCAAACTACACACGAGACATACTTTGCTAGAGAGGGCGCGAGCAAAGGACCCGGACGCATGGGAGCAGTTTTATCGGTACTACGAGCAGTACATAGAGTACTTATTGGAGAAGTTACATGTTGGGCGTGATGATATGCCCGACTTGATGCAGGAGATCATGCTCGGGTTGACCGTGAAGCTGGAGCAATACAAGCGTGAGAAGATCTCCTTCCGCAAGTGGCTTTCGCGAACCGTAGCCGCTCTCGCGAGACATCACCTCAAGGATCTCAGGGCTAAGCACCGCAATAATCAACGCCTGCAATGGTTCCTCTCTGATCAGACAGAGGAGCAGAAGCTCGATGACTATATCTCAGAGTACTGGAAGGCATACGTCGTGGAGCAGGCTCTGAAGAGGGTCGAGAAGAATTATAAGGGTAAGGCAATACAGGTCTTTAGGATGACGATGGATGGAGTCAAGGCTCCTGAGATCGCCCAGCAGCTCGAGATCACGGAGCCATCTGTCTACCTCCTGAGGTCTCGCGTGAAGAGCAGTGTCACGGAGGAGGTAGAGTATCTCGTGACGCAACTAGAGTATCCTGAGTAATGAAGAGGGAAAACCTTGCCGGCTTCTTTGATGACGCAGTAGAGTCATCCCAGCCATCGTACCCTAAGCTCTCTGCCCTCAGCGCGATTGAGCACGTCTACACGGATCATGAGTTGATCGGAGAAGGAGGGTTAAAGCAGGTATTCCGTTGTTATGATCATCGCAGTCAGCGAGAGATTGCGTATGCTCGGGTGAGGGACGGATTAGCGCCACGTTACTATGAGCAGTTCATCTACGAGGGGCAGCTCACGGCTTCGCTCGATCACCCTAACATTATTAAGATTCATGAGATCGGGGTGGAAGACGAGCGTCCCTATTACACCATGGACCTTAAGAAGGAGCTCGACCTCTATCGCTACATCGAGGTGAGAGAGCTCGATCTCAAGGCGCGCCTACAGATCTATGCTCGCGTGCTCTACGCTCTATCCTATGCACACTCACAGGGAGTACTTCATCTGGATCTCAAGCCGGATAATATTCTCTGTTCTAATTATGGCGAGGTGATCGTCTGTGACTGGGGATCTGGGAAGATGGTAGAGGGTGAGGAAGATGACGTACAGAGGGAGTTACAGGCTCTCTCTCGCCCTATAACCCTGACAGGAAAGATCAAGGGTACTCCGGGATTCATGGCGCCTGAGCAGATCACGGGTGATGATAAGGATCACCGCACGGATGTCTTCAGTCTAGGGGCGCTCCTCTACTTCCTCCTCAGTGGTGAGCCTCCCTTTAGTGGGGATGATCATGAGCAGATCTTCGAGCAGACACTCTCCTCGGATAGACCGCTTGCCTATCGAGTACTAGGACGGCGTAAGTCATCTCGCTCACTGAGCTTAGTCGCGGCTAAGGCGATGGCTCTCGCCCCAGAGGACCGCTACCAGTCAGTCGCAGAGATCCAGCAGGAGTTAGATCGCTATCTAGCGGGGTATTCGACCGAGGTGGAGCAGGCCTCATGGGGGAAGAAGGTATACCGCTGGGGGTTACGTCACCCATTGGTCGTCAAGGGTGCCGCGGTCTCCTTGGTGACGATCTTCTTACTCTGCCAATACTTCTTCAGTGTGACGAAGACTCAGCAAGAGGGACTCCAGGTGCAGTCAGAGGCGATTGATCAGCTCGAGACGGATCTGGATAAGGAGGAGAAGCGTATCGATACGATGCAGAAGCAGATGATCGTTCGCTCGGCCTTACATCAGAGTCACCGTGCCTTACAGTGTGAGGAATCACTCTCTAATAAGGATTATTTCAGCTCCTTTGCGAGATTTGCGCGTTCGGCGAGGGCGAGTCAAAAGTACTTTGGGGATCGGCAGGACGTCTCCATGCTCATGAAGTCCGTTTACTTTATTGAGATGAACTTTGCCGAGCTCATCGCTCTTCAGGAGCGTTGCCCAGAACCAGAGTTTCCCTTGATGGAATATGTGAACCAGTTTCCACATTACCAATTTGATTCTAAGATTCGGCCTACAGTTGCCGAGGTGAGCGCCTTGATCGAGGCGATGGATCATGTACATGAGGAGGAGGGGTTATCATTCTTGGAGGCTGCCTTGCGCTATGTCATCAGTGCTCCTAAGAAGCAACTCGGGGACTACGCCCCTATCATGATCGCACTGCATCGTTACCTCGGATGTGACATGACCTATGACTATGACCCCGAGGCTTCTGTATTGGTCGGGAGATCGAGTGGTCGATTTGGAGATAATCCTGAGATGTATAATTGTCGCCGCTTCTCTTATGCGAATGTCGATACTCTCCGCTTGGAGATCGCGGAGGGATTATTCCGTACTCAGTCTCTTGAGGATGCGACCGTGAAGACTCTGGACCTCAGCGGGGTGAATCAGATTGCGTTCTTTGAACCTGTGACGGTGCATGGTCTCGAGCGTGTGATCATTGCCTCAGGGAAGTATCCTATAGAGGAAGTGGCTCGCACCTTTAAGATCCCTGTAGAGTGGGTCCAGTTCCGTAATCCAGCGCAGAATGATACCTTATAAGGAGTTATAGCGGATGAATTTTCGAGCAGGTTTTACACAAACCCAATGAGTACCGCAGAACGGCTGTACTATTGGTAGACCAGCTTGTACTCCTCTAGGAGGAACTTCTTGGTGAACTTGCCGCCATTGTGTTGCTTACAGCATTCTGCACAGGCGCTATTGGGTTTCGCTCGACGAGCACGGTCAAAGCTCAGGCCACAGTGTGGGCACTTGTAGCGCCAGTTCTTACGTTGCGTTCGGCGCTGGAGGGGGAGGTCATGGGTGACGGACTCATTTGGGATGCCGAGTTCCGCACAGGCGGCCTTCCATGGGGTGCCGTGTCCTCTATGTTGGTACCGATGCCATGCGACGAGATGGGCGAGTTCATGGAGGACCGTCTGCCAGACCTCTGCTGCACCGAACTGGGCGATCTTCGGGTTCATCTGGACCTCGTAGGTCTGGAGGAGAGCACGGCCTGCAGTCGTCCTCATCCGACGGTTCCAATAGATCGTCATGCGCTGGGCGATCACATCTTCCCCTATACTACGTAGCGCCTTCTCTGCGTAGGCTTGTAGGTCTTGATCTAGGGGGAGCTGGTCCATAGGTCTAATAGAGCGCGAGATCACTACCGCGTCATTAACAAAGTCTTAAAAATTCTCCGTGACCTCGCCTCGCTCCTAGTGAATGTTAGCTCTACCATGATTAAGTTTCTCCACACCCGTATTCGTGTATCAGACCTTGATACAACCATTGCCTTTTATGAGAAGCTCGGCTTCGAGCAGACAGAGCGTAAGGACTCCCCTGCAGGGAATAAGCTCGCCTTCCTTGGTCTTCCTGGGAATGCGCACTTCCTAGAGCTTTGTTACTCACCGGAGTATAAGGTAGAGTTCCCAGAGGACTTGATGCACACCGCCGTGGGAGTACAGGACATCATCGAGTACTGTGACCGCCTAGAGAAGGATGGGATCGAGATCTGGCCGAGTAAGTGGCGCGAAAAGTTCTCTAATGGGGAGAAGAAGATGGCCTTCGTCACTGATCCAGACGGGTACGAGGTAGAGATCCTAGAGCGATAGGAGCCTCTTCAGGGAGCGTCTTTATGCTCTTTTGGCTTGCAACTTTGGCCAGATCGGCGAGTCTGTTCCTCTACTGCCGTGTTCGATACGTTCGTGGAACAGACCCTGACCGATAAATATATTACGGGAGCTAACCGTTGATCGTCGACCATGTCCTGCCTTAGTTGGACTGCATGAGACACGGCACCGCGCCCACTTTTTGAGACTACTGGTAAGTGGCTCATTCCACGCTCGGCACGGCGGTTCTTATCCTCTCTGTTAGGATAGTGGATTGAAAATTTAAGATGGAAGATTGAAAACCGCAGATCTGAAGTGCTTTATCATTTTCGCGCCATTCCGGTGCGCTAGGCGAAGCCTAGCTTCTCTATTGAATTGAAACGTATTCAAC